>CBFGRG010000163.1:0-7032 GCA_965651105.1 uncultured bacterium
GGGGCGGTTTCGTTGTGGAAAGAACCTGAGCGGAAACCCGCCAGCGCATCCTCCTGATGGCCCGTGGCGCCCCTCGACGGGCTTCCTACCGTCCTCGGCGGAGGTTGAAGCAGCTCCGACAGTAGACCGGGCGGTCACCACGGGGAATGAAGGGGACCATCGTGCTCTTGCCGCAGTCGGCGCAGATGGCCGGATAACGACCCTGCGATCCACCACCGGAGTCGCGCCCGTGACGGCGGCGGTCCCGCGGTCGATCGCTGCCATTCACCGAGCGTGGATCGAGCAGGTCGGCGTTGCGTGCGGCGCGGCGCTCCTGCCGGCAACGCGGGCACCGGATCGGCGCCGACATCCCCTGCTCGGCGCGGAATCGCTGCTCGGCGACGGTGTAGAGAAACGGATCGCCGCATTCCGCGCAGCTGCGCTCTTCGGCGCCCTCGTGATGGTGCGGGATAGATGGGCTCGAGATGGCGTTATCCCTCGATCGAGTAACCGGCTTCGTTGATGGCTTCGCGCATCGCGCCAGTGTTCACAACGGCATCATGCTTGACAGTAACCGTTTTCGTGTCGAGGTTGACGTCGACGTGGTAGACACCGACGACCTTGAGCAGCTCTTCCTTGACGGCGTGCTCGCAGTGCGCGCAGCTCATGTCGGGAACCTGGAAACGGTGCTCGGTCATGGACATGGTTCGTGTTCTCCTGTTGGACCCCGCTGGCGAATACATGGTGCCATGCGTTCGGCTGACGACTATTCTACGTGACCGCCAGTGGCACTCGTCGTAGCGCCACGATACATCTGCCGGATCACGTGCTCCAGCGAGACATCCTCGATTGTGATGTCGCGAAGCTCGCCACGGCTCGTGAGCCAGCGAACGGCGCTGCCGGTTGTCCAGGCGTCCGCGTCGAACGCAAGCCGCCAGCGCAAGTCGCTCTTGCGATCTGTCTGGACGGTGGCAGGCGTGTCCTCCTCGATCGTCGGTGGCGATGCGAACTCGGCGGTCACCTCGATCCGGTCGGCGAACCGCGCACGCAGGGCGGTCGCGGACCCGTCGAATTGCAGCCGGCCCCGGTCGATCACGATCACCCGGTCGCACAGCTGTTCGATGTCGCCGAGGTCGTGTGTCGTCAGCAGCATCGTCACACCGCGCTCGACGTTGTAGCGGCGCAGGAATGCGCGGATGTGGTCCTTGGCGAGCAGGTCGAGGCCGATCGTCGGTTCGTCGAGCACCAGCAGGGCGGGGTCGTGGAGGATTGCCGCGGCGAGGTCGCCGCGCATGCGCTGGCCGAGACTGAGCTGGCGTACCGGCGTGTCGAGGAAGCCATCGAGCTCCAGCACTTCCCGGGCGATGCCGAGGTTTTCGCGGAAGCGCGTCTCCGGCACGCGGTACATGTGCCGCAGCAGCTCCAGCGAGTCTCGCAGGGGCAAATCCCACCAGAGCTGTGTACGCTGGCCGAAGACGACGCCGATGCGCCGGGCAAGGTGCTTGCGCTGCTTCGCGGGATCGAAACCGAGCACCTCGACCTCGCCCCTGGAGGGGGTGAGGATTCCGGTGAGCATCTTGATCGTGGTCGATTTTCCGGCGCCATTTTGGCCGATGTAGCCGACCATCTCGCCCGGCTTGATCGCGAAGGAGACATCGTCGACGGCGGTGACCGTCTCGGTGTCTCGCGTGGCGAGACCGCGAACCATGCCGAAGAGGCCTGAACGCAGCGTGCGGCGCTCGAACGTGCGAGTCAGGTTGTCGACACGGATCAGGGGGTCGGTGGGCATGGTCAGATGCCTTTCGAGAAGGGTCGTCGTGCCGCCCCGCGAGCGGCCGGTCGTCCAGGCGGCCACGGAGCCGGCTGCAAGTCGATGCCTGCGGCGTCAGCTGCCGGTCGAGTGGTAATGGGCGACGGCGCGTCGCCACAGCCAGCCGATCGCAACGACGAAGAGTACCGTCAGTGCGGGGCCGAGCACGGGCGCCACCCGGGCCAGCCCGATCGGATCCGGCTTGTCGAGCAGGATCAGCGTCGGGTAGTAGATCACCAGCCCGATCGGCACGATCCAGATGAAGATCCTTCGGAACCAGTCACGGTAGATGTGGATCGGGTACTGGGCGAGGTCGGCGCCGCCGTAGCTGATCGCATTGACCAGTTCGATCGACCCGACCGTCCAAAAGCTGATGATCGCGCCCAACGAGAATATCGCCACGAAGAGCGCGATTGAACAGAGGATCGCTACCGCGAGCAGCGCAATCTCCGCCGCCGTGGCAGCCGGGTCGAGCCGAGCCCATGCGTAACCGAACACCACGTACCCGAGTAGCAGCTTTCCGATATGGCGCAATGACACCTCGAGCAGGAGTGCTTGCAGGTAAAGCGACATCGGCCGGGTCATCAGCGCATCGAAATCGCCGGTGCGGACGTGGGTTGGCACGACGTCGATCCCATTTTGGATGGTGTCGGCGCTTTCGAATGCAATCGCGCTGATTGCGTAGAGCAGCAGCACCTCGTCAAGGGTCCACCCGCCGAGCGTGGGAAAGCGCTGGAAGAAGATGACCAGCGCGACGACCTCCATGACGGTCAGCACCATGTAGCCGCAGAGCTGCAACACGAAGGATGCGCGGTAGTGCGCCTGCGCGGCCAGGCGCATCCGCGCCACGCGAAACGCCAGCGGCAGCTCCTCGCGAAGGTCTCGAATGCTATCCACCATGGACCACCAGCTTTCGCTCGCCGCGGAGCAGCACGAGGTGACAGACCAGCGCCAGCGTGGCAATCCAGAAGACCTGCTGGGCTATGACGATCGGGATTGGCTCCTTGCCGAGGTAGATATGATTCGGGGCCATCATGACGGCCTGAAACGGAAGCAAGGTCGCGATTGTCCGCAGCGGTTCCGGAAAGAAGTCAATTGGCATCGCCATGCCCGAGAGAAAGGTTGCCAGGGTGATGAAGATGACCGAGATGCCGCGGTAGTCGATCAGCCAGAAGCTGGCGAGGTTGGCGAGCAGGCGAAGCGAAAAACTGACCCATGTGGCCAGCAGCACCACGAGCGGAAATGCCAGCGCGGTCGCCGGTGAAGCGGGCAGATCGATGTCGAAGAGCAGCCACCCGATGGTGAGCGTGGGCACCATCCGCAGCAGCATGGCCGCGACGGCGCGGCCGAGGTCGCGGCTGAGCCAGAGCCCGTACCAGGAGGTTGGCCGGAGCAGGTCGGTCGCGATCGCGCCAGTGCGGATCGTGTGCGAGACCTCCCACCAGCCCCAGATATAGACAGGCATGATCAGCGCCTGGTTGATCCAGATCAGGGTGACGGCTTCGCGTTCCGACCAGCCGGCGACGGATGGCCCTTCGGCCGAGGCATAAAAGCCCGTCATCACCGAGGCGAGGATGATGCCGAAGACGCTGTTGGTGAACACGCCGGCGATGGTCGCGGCGCGATAGGCAAATTGCTGGCGGAAGGCGAGTCGGGCGAGCTCGGCGTAGGTGCGCACGGACGCTCCTCCTGAACCACCAGGGCTGCTGGCGCGGGTTCGAATAGGGGATACTTGGAGGTGGAAATCGGGTCGTCACCGCCGGACGCGGGGCGACGAAGCATAGCATGGCGACGGGGCATCGACAATTTCACCGCCCGTGTCGTGACTGACAGGAGCTATCGATGGCAATGACGATGAGCGAGATCCCGACGCGCGACCAGATTGCGATCGAGGATACGTGGGACCTGACCACGATGTACGCCAGCGACGCGGACTGGACCGAGGCAGCGGAGGCGATGCCGTCGTTGATCGAGAAGGCCGCATCGTACGAGGGACGGCTCGGCGATGGGGTCGAGGTCGTCACGGAGGCGCTGGCCGCGCTGAACGAGCTGGAAGAACGGCTCTCAATGCTGATCGTCTACGCCAGCCTCCGGCGGGATGAGGACACCGCCAACCCCGATGCGAACGCGCGATATCAGCAGGCAGTCGCGCTGGCGATCGGTGCTGGTCAGGCGCTGGCGTTCGTCCAGCCGGAGCTGCTGGCATTGCCGGCCGAGAAGTTCAACGAGCTGGCATCGGCGGACGCGCTGGCAAGCTACCGCCACATGTTCGACAACCTCGACCGGCAGCGCGCGCATGTGCGCTCGCAGGAGGTCGAGGAGGTGCTGGCGCAGATGGGCGAGGTCACCCGGACGGCGTCGGAGGCGTTTTCGCAGCTCGACAATGCCGATCTCGAGTACGGCGATGTCCAGGACGAGCATGGCAACACGGTCGCGCTCACCAAGGGGCGCTATGGTCTGCTGATGGAGAGTCAGGACCGCGATGTCCGCCGTGCCGCACACGCGTCGATGATGGACGCCTACCTGCGCCACGGGCACACGATTTCCAGCCTGTACAGCGGGTCGGTGCGCAAGGATGTCACCATCGCGCGGATTCGCGGATACGAGTCGTCGCGGTCGGAGGCGCTGTTTGACGACAACGTGCCGGACGCCGTCTACGACACCCTGATCGATGTCGTTCGCGACGCCAGCCCCGTCCTGCGGCGGTACCTCGATCTGCGGAAGCAGGCGCTCGACCTCGATCAGCTCGAGGTCTACGACCTGCGGGTGCCACTGGCGCCGGAATCGACGAGGCACTACGACTACCGCGAGGCGGTGGAGATCGTGCTGCGGGGCGTGCGCGCGCTTGGCGATGAGTACGTCAATGACCTGCGAACGGGATTCGAGTCGCGCTGGGTCGACGTTCACGAGACGAAGGGCAAGCGGTCCGGGGCGTACTCATGGGGTGCCTACGGCGCGCCGCCGGTGATGTTGATGAACTGGAACGGCACCCTCTCGGACGTCTTCACGCTGGCGCACGAGGCCGGCCATGCGATGCACAGCTTCTATTCCAACCGGGCGCAGCCGTTCCACCTGGCGGGGTACCCCATCTTCCTCGCCGAGATCGCATCGACCGTCAACGAGGTGTTGCTGACGTGGGACCTGCTCGGTCGGGACGAGGCGAAGGATCCGGTACAGCGATTCGCGCTGCTCAACCGGTTCGCCGATACCATGCACGGCACGGTGTTCCGGCAGACGATGTTCGCGGAATTCGAGCAGCGCGCCCACGCATTGTTCGAGGGCGGCGCGCCGCTGACGCGCGAGGGGCTCGACGACATCTACGGCGAGCTGCACGAGGCGTACCTGCCGGGCGTCGCGGTCGACGAGTCGGTGCGATCGGGCTGGAGCCGTATCCCGCATTTCTACCGCGCGTTCTACGTGTACCAGTACGCGACCGGCATGTCGGCGGCGGTCAACATCGCCCGGGCGGTGCGCGACGAGGGAGAGCCGGCGCAGCGTCGCTATCTCGAGATGCTGGCCTCGGGCGGCGCCGACTACCCGATGAACATCCTCAAGCGTGCCGGTGTGGATCTCGCCCAGCGGGAGCCGCTGGAGGTCGCGATGGCCGAGTTCGAGAGCACGATTGCCGAGATGGAGGAGCTGGCGGGCCAGGGCGTGCTGGAGGAGGCGGCGAAGCAGGCGGCCGCGCAGGCGAAGGCGGCTCAGGGCGACCAGGAGTGAAGCACCTGGAACGCGGCTGATTGCAGCACCAGGCTGCCGATCGCGATCGCGATCCGCAGCCAGCGTCGCGGGAAGCGCCGGATGGTTCGCGCGAGCACGACCACCAGTGCCGTCGCGACGCCGCAGACGGCGAGGAAGCCGAGCAGCAGAATCGGATCGGGATCGCCCCCGGCGTTTTCGGCGAGCTCGCGCGAGAGGCGAATGATCAGCGCCTGGGTCAGGATCAGGGCGATGTTCGCCTGCGCGAGCCGCTCGATCGGAGCGGCAAGACTGCGCAGGGAGAGGTTCCCGTCGTGGCGTGGGTTCATCGATCCCTCCTCTCGCGCGCAGTACACCCTGATGCCATGGTAGCGGCAAAGTGCCGGTGCTGGCATGATGGCGGCAGCGATTTGGGGAGGGAAAAGACTCTCCCGGAGCATTCCGATGGATGGGATGGATGGAAGGAAGACCGCGTTGAGCATGCTGGAGCGAATCGAGCGATCGGGCGTCGTCGCCATCGTTCGCCTGGACGACTACACCCACGCGCCGGAGATGGCGAGTGCCCTCGCCGAGGGCGGCGTCGAGGCGATCGAATTCACCTACACCAACCCCGCGGCGGGGGATGCCGTGCGGGCGACGAAGGACGCGCTCGGTGACCGGATGATGGTTGGCGCCGGGACGGTGCTTGACCCGGAAACCGCGCGGGCGGCGATTCTGCTCGGTTCCGACTTCATCGTCACGCCGACGGTGCAGGTCGAGACCATTCGGCTGTGCAACCGCTACAGCGTGCCGACCGTGATCGGGGCGTTCACGCCGACCGAGATCCTGACCGCGTGGGAGGCTGGGGCGTCGATCGTAAAGGTCTTCCCGGCATCGGTCGGCGGGCCGAAGTACCTCAAGGATGTGGGAGGACCGCTGCCGCAGGTGAAGCTGATGCCGACCGGCGGCGTCTCGCAGGAGAATGCGGGCGACTTCATCGCGGCCGGCGCGGTGGGCATCGCGGCGGGCAGCAACCTGGTCGACAAGGCCACGGTCGAGCGCCAGGACTGGGCGACGCTCACGGAGCGGGCGCGCGCCCTGGTCGATGCGGTGCAGCGGGCACGATCCTGAGTGATGCCTCGGGTAGACTGGATGGTCGAGGAACCCGCCGACCCCGATATGACTGAGGCCGGGCCGATACGAGCGAGGCGACGCGATTTATGAGTGACGATGCCATTCGACTGCCGCTGCTGAAGCGCCTGGCCGAGCAGGCCATGACCGACGCCGTGTTCCGAGAGGTCGCTCGCGACGACCTCGCCGCGGCGTTGACCCAGTTCGGGTACGACCTCAACGAGCGCGAGCGTGCGTTCGTGTTCCGCTTCCGGCAGGCGCTGGAGGAGGCGAACGTCGATCTCAAGCTGGCGAAAGAGGTCGATCTCGACGCGCTCATCGCCGAGGACGACGACGATATCGAGGGTCTTGAGCACCTGCTCAGCAGCATCGAGCAGTCGCGGTAGCGCCAACAGGCTTCTCGCCCGGTGCTCGTAGCGGCGACTTGCCCGCGC
>CBFGRG010000164.1:0-7000 GCA_965651105.1 uncultured bacterium
AGAAAGAAACCAGGCAGCACATCACCAATCTCGAAAAGGCATTCAAAATCCTCGGAGAAAAGCCCGAAAAGACGACCTGCCATGCCGCCGAAGGCCTCCGCAAGGAACACGACGCCCTCAAGAAAGAAAACCCGCCGGAACTCGTGCTCGAGCTGGGCAATCTCGCTGGCGCGGCAAAGACAGAGCACTACGAGATGGCCAGTTACACGATGCTGATGCAGATGGCCAAGGATCTTGGTGAGAAGGAGGTCGCCGAGCTTCTCAAGGAAAACCTCGACCAGGAGAAGGAGATGGCTCGCACGGTCCAGTCGCTGGGCAAAACGCTCGGCAAGGAGGCGAAGGCCCAGATGAAGGACGCCGAGCAGGCCAACTCCTGATTCATATCGTCACGACGTCACCATCGGAGGGCGGCAATCTCGCCGCCCCCGATCGCATCTGTGGGAGGCAGCAACCTGTGGAAACGGCGCGCTCGGCAAGCTCGCGAATCTGGCTCGCGCACGCGCTCTACTTCGTGATCGGCGGGCTTTGGGCGATTGCCGGCAGGCGCTCGTTCGAGTGGGTCACCGGCCCGAAAACCGACTACTGGCTGGTGCGCACCGTCGGCGGCTTGCTGGCCGCGGTTGGCGGCGTCATCGGTCTCGCCGGAGCGCGACAACGGATCACACCGGAAATCCGATTGCTCGCGGTGACGACTAGTGGGGTGCTGGCAGCGATCGACGTAATCGCCTGTGCCGCTGGTCGCATCCGTCCCGTCTACCTGCTCGACGCGCTCGCCAACACGGTCCTGATCGGCAGCTGGCTGGCACGGAAGGACAACGAATAGCCGCATCCTGCCGCGGCTCGAAAAGGCACACACGACGTCGGTATCCATTAGGATGGTGGTCGCAACCGTCCACCGACGCACGGAAGGAACCACCTCCATGGCGACCGTCGACCACAGGTCACAGCCGGCCTTCGAGCAATTCACCGCGATTCGCCGCTACCAGCCGACGCTGGCGCTCTCACCAGACGGCAACGAGGTCGCCTACTCCGTCAACATCTCCGGGCAATACAACCTCTGGCGCCAATCCACCGAAGGGGGATATCCCCGGCAGGTGACACTCTCCGGTGAGCTCGCGGTTCGTGAGGTCGATTGGTCGCCCGACGGCACCACGTTCCTCTATACCGCCGACCGCAACGGCGACGAGTTCACGCAGGTCTACACCGTGCCGGTCACAGGCGGTCAGCCGGCGATGTTCCCTTCCGAGGCGGACGTGCGGCACTCGCTCGGGTTCGGCAAGAGCTGGTCCCCGGATGGCTCGCACGTCGCCTTCGCCGGCAACGACCGCGAGCCAACCGAGCAGGATGTCATGATCCGCGACATGGCCACCGGCCATGAACGTCGCATTGTCACCGGCGAGGCCACCTACTTTCCCGCCGGATGGTCCCCGGACGGAAGCCAGCTCCTCGCGCTCGAATTCCTCACGAACACGAACACCAACATCCTGGTGGTCGACATCGAGGAAGGCACGGCGCGCACCGCAACACCTCACGATGGCGAGGCGTTGTATGTTCCCACCGGCTGGGCATCGGATGGCTCCGGCTTTTACCTCACCACGGACGAGGGTCGCGAGTTCACCGGGCTTGCCTTTCACGACCTCGAGCGCAACACGCGGGAATGGGTCGAAGCGCCCGAGTGGGAGGTCGAAGCCGCGTCCATTTCCAGCGACGGCACGAGACTGGTCTGGTCCGTCAACGAAGATGGCTACTCACGCCTTCACGTTCGCCAGCTCGACGGCGATCACGAGCCGGTAGAAATCGAGCTCCCCGGCGGCGTGCTGATCGACATGGCGCTCTCTCGAGATGCAAGCCGCCTCGCGGTGCTCTGGGCACGCCCGACCCATCCGGAGGAGATCTTCACGATCGACCTGTCGACCGGCGCGGCCACGCAGATCACCCACGGCGCGCTCGGCGGCATCGATGACGCCGACCTGACCGAGCCGGAGCTGATCCGATACCCGACATTCGACGGCAGGGAAATCCCGGCCTTCCTCTACAGGCCCGAAAGTGTTGACGGGCCGATGCCGGTGGTGCTGTCGATTCACGGCGGGCCGGAGGCACAGGAGCGGCCGCGGTACGCGTACTCCGGTCTCTATCAGTATCTGACCAGTCGCGGGATCGCCGTGCTGGCACCGAATATCCGCGGGTCGACCGGCTACGGCAAGAGCTACCAAAAGCTGATTCATCGTGACTGGGGCGGCGACGAGCTCAAGGATATCGAGGCCGCCGCGAAATGGCTGCAGGCGCAGGACTGGATCGACGCCAAACGAATCGGCGTCTACGGCGGCTCGTTCGGTGGGTTCGCGACGCTCTCGGCGGTCAGCCGGCTGCCTGACTACTGGGCTGCGGCGGTCGACCTGGTCGGACCATCCAACCTGGTGACGTTCGCCAAGGCGGTGCCGCCGACATGGAGGCGAATCATGGCGCAATGGGTCGGCGACCCGGAAACCGAGGCCGATTTCCTGCTGGAACGCTCGCCGATCACCTACGTCGACCAGATCACGACGCCACTCTTCGTCATCCAGGGCGCGAATGACCCGCGAGTGGTCAAGGCGGAGAGCGACCAGATTGTCGAGCGCCTGCGCGAGCGGGGCGTCGACGTTCGCTACGATGTCTACGAGGACGAGGGACACGGCTTTACAAAGCGCGAGAACGAGCTGAAGGCGATGCGCGACATCGCCACCTTCCTCGAAGAGCGTCTGACCACGAGCTGAGCGGATACGGATATTTTGGGGTTTCCCGGTCGAAGACCGGCGCTGGATCATCCGACCTCGTCGCCGTCCTCGACCGGCTCGCTAGAGCGCGGTCGGCGGCGCGACGACGCCATCTCCGGGTCACGACCGAGCCCCATCCGCCGCAGCACACAGCGCGTAAACTCCAGACCCATCTCGATCTTGGACCGCCCTGCTCACCGGCACGGGCGACAATGTCGAACGCCGAAGTGAGCTGCCGCGCCGTCCCGGTAGCTGTCGATGCCACCACAAGGTCCGGCACCGTCGCTGCCTGTGTCCGTCGGAATCAGCCACCCAGCGCCTCTCGATATTCACCCGGCCCTCCAGTCTACCGGAGCGCGGCACGAGTCTCGCACCCTGACTCGTCAGCCACTTGCACGGAGGCGTGGAATCGCCAACAATGGCCGCGCATACGCGAATGCGATCAGAATCACGACGGTGTGAGCACAAGATCGCGGTCGGGACGCTCAGCGGCGTCCCTGGCATCGATCCAGGCTTGAAACGCCGGAGGCAGAGTTGTCATGGCCAGATTCATCGCAGGGCGGCTGATCGGGCTGATCTTCGTCCTGTTCGTCGTCTCGGTGATCGCGTTCCTGCTGATGCACGCAGTCCCCGGCGGGCCGTTCGCCCCCGACGAGAAGGGCCGGCTTCCGGAAGCGACACGGCAGGCACAACTGGCCAAATACGGGCTCGACCAGCCGATCTATGTCCAGTACGTGAAGTACATGTGGCACGCGGTGCAGGGCGACTTCGGCGTACCGTTCCAGAGCCCGACCGAAACCGTGACCGGCCTGATCGCCCGTGCATGGCCGGTCACGATCAAGATCGGCGTGCCAACCATCATCCTCGCCTACACGCTTGGCACATTGATGGGCTATATCGCCGCGCTCAAACAGAACTCGTGGATCGACTACGTGGTCTCGTTTATGGCGACGTTGGGCCTGACGGTGCCGAACTTCGTGGTCGCCATGTGGCTGATCCTCTTCTTCAGCGTCTACCTCGGATGGCTGGAGCCGGGTGGCTGGGGCAAACCGCAGCACTACATCATGCCCGTGATCGCCTATTCGCTGACGCCGATGGCACTCGTCGCGCGCTATACGCGCTCGTCAGTGCTGGAGGTGATGCGATCCGATCACGTGCGCACGGCCCGGGCGAAAGGCCTCGCGGAGGGCCGGGTGCAGCTCTGGCACGTCGGCCGCAATGCCATGATCCCGTTCATCACGATCCTGCTGCCGGAAATCCCGAATATCCTGACCGGCTCGATCTTCATCGAAGCCGCCTTCCGCATCCCCGGGCTGGGCCGATTCTTCGTCACCAGCACCCAGTCGCGCGATTACCCGATGATCCTCGCGCTGGTGCTGATGATCGCGGTCATCTGGGGCATCACCTACATCATTACGGACATTCTCTATACGGTGCTGGATCCGCGCATCCGCATCGGCGGCCGTCCGGTCAGCTGACGAGGGATCAGAATCATGGCCACCACTGCAACCGGACAACTCGCCGCCGCCAGTGCCCGCGATGTCGCGCAGAAGCCCCAAAGCGCCCTCTACTACGCCTGGAGGCGATTCCTGCGCCAGCGACTGGCGATGATCGGGCTGGTGATCGTCCTCGGCCTGATGATCATTGGCTTCGGCGCGCCGCTGCTGGCGCCGAGCGACTACCGCACTGCCAGCCTGATGGATGCCAACAAGTTCCCAAGCAGCGAGTTCTGGCTGGGCACCGACACCATCGGGCACGACTTCCTGACGCGCGTGATGTACGGCACCCGGACCTCGCTGATCGTCGGGTTCGCGGCGGTCGGGGTCGCCTGCCTGATTGGCATCCCCCTCGGCATGGCGGCCGGGCTGCGCGGAGGCTGGACCGACTTCGCGGTGATGCGGCTGATCGAGGTGATGACGGCGTTTCCAGGCCTGCTCTTCGCGATCTTCCTGATGACCGTGCTTGGCTCGGGCGTCGGCAACATCATCTTCGTGATCGGGCTGACAAGCTGGCTCACGCTCGCCCGCCTCATGCGGGCGCAACTGCTCACCCTGCGCGAGCAGGAATATGTGACAGCCGCGCGCAGTATGGGCGCGACCGATCTCTCCATTGCGGTCAGGCATCTCTTGCCGAACGCGGTCGCGCCGGTTATCGTAGCAATCACGTTAGCCATTCCATCCGCGATCTTCGCCGAAGCCGGGCTCAGCTACCTTGGCATCGGCATCAACGAGCCGACACCGTCGCTCGGAAAGATGGTCGCGGACAGCGCGCCGTACATCCGCGTGTACTGGCACCTGGGGCTCTTCCCGACGCTGGCTATCGCGCTGATCATGCTCGGATTCTCTTTCGTCGGTGATGGGCTGCGGGACGCCCTCGACCCGCGTCAGAATTCGTAACGCACCATCGGGAACGGTTCGATTCGGCAAGGTACGGCCCCATCCGGGGCAAGGACAGGTGACCACCCATGACGAAGCGATCATCCTTCCGCGATTCGTTCGGCGCGATGCGCCCACAGGACGCCGAGTTCTTCAAGCGCAAGCTGACACGACGCAGCGCGGTCAAGGGCGGCGCAGCGCTCTCCGTCGCCGGGCTCTTCACCGGACCGGCGGCACTCGGGCCGACCGCATTCGCGGGCAACACGATCCTGCAGGACGGCGAGCTGCCGGACGACGCCGCTCCCCTCGAGGAGCAGGTGTTGCGCGTGGCGACGAACCCGACCAACGCCAAGGTGCTCGACTTCTACGAACAGGTCTACGAGCGCCCCGGCTATGCGGACATGTTCAGCCCGTCGCTGGTGCGGCTGACCAAGAACTTCGAAATCGTTCCCGGCGCGGCGACCGAGTGGTCGGGCAGCGAAGACGGGAAGACCTGGACCTTCAAGCTGGCCGAAGGGTTGATGTGGTCGGACGGCAACCCCGTCACGGCCATCGACTATATCCGCACCTTCCAGTACTCCGCCGATCCCGAGCACGCCTGGGACTTCGCCTGGTTCTGGGATGGCAACATCGTCAACTACACCGAGGTGCTGTCCGGCGAGCTTCCGGTCGAGGAGCTCGGGGTGCGCCAGGGCGCGAACGAGTACGAGGTCGTGTTCGAGACGGTCGAAGCGGCGCCGTACCTGCCGGCCAAGCTGCTCTATTCGATGCCACTCTCGGCCGCCGCACTGGACGAGCACGGACCGCTCTACAACACCAATCCCGACACGCACGTCTCCTCCGGGCCGTTCAAGCTCGAAGAATGGGCGCGGGACCAGCACATCATTTACACCCGAAACGAGGCCTACACCGGCGACCTGCAGGTACCGCTGCAGAAGATCATCGTGAAGATGGCGGCGCCGAACGCGACGTTCACCCTCTATGAAGCCGACCAGATCGACTACATGCAGGACCCCGCCCCCGCCGAGCTCCAGATCATGGAGTCCGACCCGGAAACGGCGGAGCAGGTCTACCAGGGCGTCGGCGATTTCGCCTGCCTCTACTTCTTCTTCGATGTCACGGCCGAGCCTTTCGACAAACTGGAGGTACGGCAGGCGTTCAGTCACGTGATCGACCGCGAGGCGATGCAGCAGCAGATCTGGGGGCGACAGGCCAAGATGGCGCCGTCGTTCCTCGCTCCCGGCTTCCCGGCGAGCAACACCGAGGGGCTGGCCGACATCCAGCGCTTCGATCCTGAGCTGGGCAGGCAGCTGCTCGCAGATGCGGGATACCCTGACGGCGAGGGCTTCCCCGATCTCATCCTCACCTACCGCGGTGGCGGCACCCCGCTCGAAGACGCGACCGTCCAGGCCTATGCCTCGATGCTCAACGAGCACCTCGGCATCAACGTCGAAATCCAGACGATGGACCGGCAGGCATTCTACGACGACATGAAGTCGATCCTGTTCGGCTGGGTCTCCTACGGCATGGACTACTTCGACCCGTCGAACATGCTCGGCGTCTGGACGACCGGAGGCCGTCACCCGTGGAGCAACGAGGAGTACGACAACCTCGTCAACGAGGCGACGACCTTCCTGGGCGACGCCGACGAGCGAATCGCGATGTTCCAGGAAGCCGAGCGCATCCTCGTTGAGGACGTCCCGGCGGTCTGGGCATATCACGTCTCGCCCATCCAGCTGGTCAAGCCATACGTGATCGGGCCGGGCCTGGAGCCGGACAACAACGGCATCGCCGCCGTCCACTGGCCGGGCTTCGCGACGATGGGCTCGGTGCTCGAGGAGCTCTACATCTCCGCGGACGCCCCGACCGGCC
>CBFGRG010000165.1:0-6953 GCA_965651105.1 uncultured bacterium
GTGGTGCCGGTGCGCGGCATGACGCCCCAGGATGACAAGGGGCGTTGGTGCCTGGTTTCGCTGGTGAAAGATCAACCCGCGGCGGGCTGGCCGAGGTTGGCGTCGCGGAGGGCATCGGTGGCCGCCCAGAAGGCGTCCTCGGGACGCCGGTAGGCCTGGACGGCGTTGCTGCTGGCGATTTCGCCAGCGACGTCGCCTGTCGCGTCGAGACGGTCCAGCCGCCAGGCGTATATTGGTGGCGCGTCCTCGCCTCGCGGGAAGCGCTTGCGCACCGTCAGGAGCACCCGCCGGCCGTTGCTCGGCAGCCGCACCGAGGCCGCCATCGACATCGGGCGCTCGGCCAGCCGCTGGATCGGTTCCAGCGCGATCTCGGTCATCTGGACAGCGATGCGGTCGAAGCAGTCAACCATGGCGGGCTCTTTCGGGTCGGATCGGGGTGGGTGTCGGACATGCTCGCTGCCCGAATCCTGGCAGAAGTGTACCCCCTGCGCGATATGTCGATTCAGCAAGGTGTTACGGATAGTAGAATCAACCCAGCGACGCCCGTTGCGGCGACCGCCTTCCCCCTGACGGCTGGACATTGTGCCGGGCTCGTGCCCGCCTTGGACCCTGGAGATGTTGCGACGTGAACGTATCCTTTCTCGGCCACGCCGGGATGTACATCGAGACCAAGCAGGGATCGATCCTCTGTGATCCATTCTTCAACCCGGCCTACTTCGGCTCGTGGTTCCCGTACCCCGCGAACGACCAGATGGACGTCTCGCCGTATGTGAATCCGGACTACCTGTTCCTCTCGCACACCCACCTCGATCACTTCGACGCGAAGTTCCTCGAGGAGCACGTGAACAAGGACACGACGGTGCTGCTGCCCGATCACCCGCTTGGGCTGGTCGAGAAGTGGCTGCGCAAGCTGGGTTTCACCAACTTCATCCAGACGAAGAACGGCCAGCCGGTCGACGTCAACGGGCTGAAGGTGATGATCACCTCGCTCGTCGCGCCGGCCGACGGGCCGCTGGGCGATTCCGGACTCAGCCTCGACGACGGCGAGGTCCGGATCTTCAACCAGAACGACTCGCGTCCGGTCGACTTCGAGGCGCTCGAGGCGTTCGGGCCCTACGACGCGCACTTCCTCCAGTACTCGGGCGCGATCTGGTACCCGATGGTCTACCGCTTCCCCCAGAAGATGAAGGATGCGCTCAGTTCCAAGAAGCGGGTCACGCAGATGGAGCGCGCGCTGCGCTACGCCGAGCAGATCGGCGCGCCGCATATCATCCCCAGCGCCGGTCCGCCGTGCTTTCTCGATGACGAGCTCTGGTACCTGAACGACTTCGACCGCGACCCGACCAACATCTTCCCGGATGCGACCGTGTTCCTCGAGCTGGTCGAAAAGGCGGGCTTCACGCGCGGCCATCTCGTGATCCCCGAGAGCAGGCTGGAGATCACGCCGGGGCACGTCGAAGTGAGCCACCCCATGCCCGACGACGAGGTGATGGCGATCTTCACCGACAAGCGGGGACACCTGGAAGCGTACAAGGCACGCCAGGCGGAAACGCTTGCGGCCGAGAAGGCATCGTGGCCGCGTGGACAGGTGGAGATCCTGCCCGCGCTCAAGGAGTGGTTCGAGCCGGTGCTGGAGGTGGCCGACCAGACCGCCGTCGGTATCGACGACCTGCTGCTGCTCGATCTCGGCGAGGGCGGCCAGATCGTGATCGACTTCATCGAGCGCAAGGTCTACGAGTGGGATGGCGTCACGCCGACGCGGTTCAAGTTCGTGATCGATCCGGCGCTGGTGGAGTACTGCATCATCAACCACGAGGAAGACTGGGTTAACCACATCTTCCTCTCGTGCCGGTTCGAGGCCGAGCGCAAGGGGCAGTACAACGAGTTCCTCTACAGCTTCTTCAAGTGCCTCTCGATCGAGCGGATCGAGTACGCCGAGGGCTACTACGTCGAGCAGCGGCCCGACGAGAACCTGATGGAGTGCGAGGGGTACATGATCCAGCGCCGTTGCCCGCACCTGAAGGCCGATCTCGCGCGCTTCGGCGAGGTGGAGGATGGCGTGCTCACCTGCACGCTGCACGGTTGGCAGTTCGACCTGGAGACCGGCGCCTGCCTGACCTCGGACGATCGCAAGCTCTTCACGAAGAAGATCGACACCGCGCCCTCGACCGTTACCATGGCCGGCGCCGATGACTAGCGCGTCGCTGGGTGGCCTGGCGCTGCATCACACCGGAGTCGTGGTCGAGGATTTGGATGACGCCGAGGCGAAGTACCGCGCGCTCGGGTTTACCGATGGCGAGCGCATCTCGGTGCCGGCACAGGGGGTCGAGGCGATCATCTACCCGACCGGGGAGGGGCGGTACCTCGAGCTGATCTCGCCGACCGACGCCGAGGGGGCGATCGCGGCGTATATGCAGAAGCGCGGCGAGGGGATGCACCACGTCGCCTACCAGGTGGACGACATCGTCGTCGAGCTGGACCGGCTGCGGAAAGCCGGCGTCCGGCTGATCGACGAGGCGCCCCGGGTCGGCGCCCACGTGGGCTGGCTCATCGCCTTCATCCATCCCGAGTCCACCAACGGGGTCCTCACCGAGCTGGTGCAGGTGGGGTGATCCAACCGGGCAACGGCCGGTGCTCGTGTCCTGGTTGAGAGGGTGTCCGGGCATTTTGCCGCTGCGGCCACCGGCCCTCGCACCCCGCCGTGCGCGGTGGCCACGGTTCGGCGCAGGCAAAGTCGCCCGGAGTGCTACAGAATGCGATACGTGCATAATGCCTGAGCTCTTCGACCGCCTGACGTTCTTTCTCGCCACCGACGTTCTCAAGGAAACGCGGCGAGCCAACTGGATTTTCTCCAGCGCTCGTTTCGAGAGCGTCGCCGAGCACAACTGGCATACCTTGCTGCTTGCGATGCTGCTCGCCGATGCCGCCCCCGAGGGCGTCGACCACAATCACGTCCGCGACCTGCTCATCGTCCACGACCTCGTCGAGGTCTATGCCGGCGACACGCCGATCTGGGACGATGCCGCCCGCGCGACCGAGGCCGAGCGCGAGGCGGCGGCTGGCGAGCGCCTGATGGCGCTGCTGCCGGACGACATCTTCCCCAGCTTCGATCCCCTCTGGCGCGAGTACCAGGCCCAGCAGACGCCGGAGGCCCGGTTCGCCCGGGCGATCGACTCGCTCCACCCGGTCCTGATGGCATGGACCGAAGGGGCGCATGGTCATGCCCTGAAGGACATCACCCCGACTCGCCTGCTGGAGCGAAAGCGCCCGATCATCGAGCAATATCCAGCGCTGTGGGACTTGGTGATCCGCATCGTGCAGGATGCCGTTGACCGCGGCGCGCTGCCACCGGACGACCGCATCAAGCGACGGACCGGGACGTCCGGAGCCTGAGCCCCCGGCGGCGTTTCACCTGGCCACCAAACCCATACCCGAAAACCTGGCCATCTGGGCCACCTGATCGATCCGGCGCATCAGGCGGCCCGGTTTCGATTCTCCCGTGGCCGCCTGAAACCGCCCGCCATTCCGGGCAAAGCGCCTCAGGCTGCCACTTGCCAGGTTATTCGTGTTGGCCATCTGAGCTTCCCGGCCGTCGTGAGAGCGCCATCTTCGTTTTCGGGATCAGGACCAGAGTCGGTGATGATCGGTCACGTAATCCCACTCGGGGGTCGGCTCGAAGAGCCCCTTGTCCCACGGCACGAGGTGCTCCTCCACCACGTCATAGTTGAGCTCGAAGCCAAGTCCCGGTCCTTCGGGGACCTCGATGTGGCCGTCCTGGATGATCGGCTTGGGGATCCCGTCGATGAAGTCGCCCCAGTACGACACCTTGTTGAAGTGGTGCTCCAGCGCGATGAAGTTCTGCGTCGCCGCCGCGCAATGCACGCTCGCCATGGTGCTGACCGGGGTGCCGGCCATGTGCAGGGCCATGCTGATGCCACGCTCCTGCGCGTAGTCGCCGATCTTCTTCGTCTCCATGATCCCGCCGCTGGTGGCGAGGTCCGGGTGGATGATGTCCACGCCTCGCGCGTCGAGCAGCGGCTTGAACCCGTCGAGGAGGTAGATATCCTCGCCTGTGCAGACGGGGGTGTTCAGGGATCGCTCGAGGTGCACCCACTGGTCGGTGTATTGCCAGGGCACAAGATCTTCCAGCCAGGCGAGGTTGTAGGGCTCCAGCGCCTGCCCGAGCCGGATGCAGTCGTCGACGCCGATGTGCCCGAAGTGGTCGGCCGCGATCGGCACCTTGTCGCCAACGACGGAGCGGACCTCATCCACGTACTCGCAGATCAGGTCGATCCCCTTCGGCGTCAGGCGCACGTGGGTGAAGGGGTGCATCACCTCGGTGCTGTTGTAGCGATCCAGCTCCTCGTCCTCGGTGTCGCCCGGGAGCATGCCCTGGGGCCAGCTGAGCGCGCCCTCGACCCCGACCAGCGGCTGCACGCCGACGTCCATCTTGAGCATGGTCCAGCCCTGCTCGATTTTCTTGAGCAGCTCCTGGCCCATTTCCTTGCCGGTGGGCTCGTTGGGCGTGTCGCAGTACATGCGGATGCGGTCGCGGAACTTGCCGCCGACCAGCGCGTAGGAGGGCACGCCGTAGGCCTTGCCGGCGAGGTCCATCAGCGCCATCTCGATGCCGCACACACCGCCGCCCTGGCGACCGTGATGGCCGAACTGCTTGATCTTGCGGAACAGCTTGTCGAGGTTGCAGGGGTTCTCGCCGACCAGGAGGTGCTTCAGTATCAGGGCGTAGATCTTGCTCGCGTAGTCGCGCACCTCGCCGTACCCGCTTACGCCCTGGTTGGTGTCGATGCGGACGATCGTGAAGTGCCAGCGATCCCAGCCGACCGTGGCGGTGCGAACATCGGTGATCTTCAGCTCGCTTGGCCTGGATGCGGTGCTGACGCGATCTTCTGGGCGTTCCTGAATCTCAGTCATTCGATCCTCTCTGTAATGATATTGTGCTGTGCCGGCCGTGCGGCCTCCGGTGCCGGCTATCGTCACCGGAGATCGCACCGAGCGCAAGGGCATGAGCTGTTTCCCGCGGGATTCGCGCAGGGAGCGGCGCTTCACGATGCCTTTCGCGGGGGAGAACTGGCACAATGCTCCCAGTGCAGCCGTACCTGCCCGGCGAGGAGGCCCAATGGCGACCACTCACGATGACATCACCACCGATTCCGGCATCACCATCGAGCCGGTCTACAACGCGCCGGACGAACCGGTCGAGCTCGCTGACCCGGGGCAGTACCCCTACACGCGCGGCATCCACCCGACGATGTACCGTTCGCGCCGGTGGACGATGCGGCAGTACGCGGGGTTCTCCTCGGCCGAGGACAGCAACCGTCGCTACCGGCTGCTGCTGGAGCGCGGCACCACAGGCCTGAGCGTCGCCTTCGACTTGCCGACCCAGCTCGGACTCGACTCCGACGATCCTCGCGCCTTCGGCGAAGTTGGCCGCGTCGGCGTGGCAATCTCGACGCTCGACGATATGCGCACGCTGTTCGACGGCATCGACCAGGAAGCCGTGACGACGTCGATGACGATCAACGCGCCGGCGTCGCTGCTGTTGCTCATGTACCAGATCGTCGCCGAGGAGCGAGGCGAGGACCCGGCGAAGCTCGGCGGCACGATCCAGAACGACATCCTCAAGGAATACGCCGCGCGCGGCACCTACATCTTCCCGCCGAAGCCGTCGATGCGGCTGGTGACCGACACCTTTGCCTACTGTGCCGAGCACCTGCCGCGCTGGAACACGATCTCCGTATCCGGCTACCACATCCGTGAGGCGGGCTCCTCGGCCGCGCAGGAGATCGCCTTCACGCTGTCGAACGGCGTCGCCTATGTTCAGGCGGCGATCGACGCCGGGCTCGACGTCGACACCTTCGCGCCCCGGATGAGCTTCTTCTTCGCCTCGCACTCGAACCTGTTCGAGGAGGTCGCCAAGTTCCGGGCGGCACGGCGGCTGTGGGCGACGATCATGAAGGAGCGCTTCGGCGCGACCAACCCGAAGGCGCAGATGCTGCGTTTCCACACGCAGACCGGCGGCGTCACGCTGACCGCCCAGCAACCGCTCAACAACGTTGTCCGTGTCGCCTACCAGGCACTCTCGGCGGTGCTCGGCGGCACGCAGAGCCTGCACACCAACGGCTACGACGAGGCGCTGGCGATCCCGACCGAAGAGGCTGCCACGCTGGCGCTGCGCACGCAGCAAATCCTCGCCGAGGAGACCGGCGTGCCGGACACGGTTGACCCGCTGGCCGGATCGTGGTTCGTGGAGTCGCTGACCGACGAGGTCGAGGCGAAGGCGCGGGAGTGGATGGATGAGGTCGAGGAGCAGGGCGGGGCGGTGACGGCGATCGAGCGCGGCTTCGTCCAGAACGCGATCGCCGAGAACGCCTACCGGCGCGAGGTGGCGCGATCGTCCGGCGACGAGGTCGTGGTCGGCGTCAACCGCTACGTCGACGAGGACGAGGAGCTGGATATCGCGCTTCACCGGATCGACGAGGAGATGGTTGCCCGGCAGGTCGAGCGAGTGACGCGCTACAAGGCCGAGCAGGACCGAGAGGCCGTCGATGCGGCGCTGGCGGCCGTCCGGACTGCCGCCGAGGGGACGGACAACCTGCTGCCAGTGATGAAGGCGGCGTTGCTGGCCGGTGCGACGCTCGGCCAGGTCGCCAACGCCCTCCGCGACGTCTTCGGCGAGCACCGCCCGGAAGTGTAGACGCGGGCCTGCGCCCCTGAATCACGTCGGGGCGGTCCTCTCCGCCCCGCCAAAGGCGGGAAGGAGAGTCGTCCGCTCGGTGGTCGCGCAGCGGCCACAGCTGATCGCAGTCTGGCCATTACGGCGGCTGCGCCGCCTTCAACGGGCCGCGGCTTTCTCCTTCCGTCGCTTCTTCTTGCTCGGTGGCTCCTCGCGCTTCGGGTAGCGCAACGAGCGCGTCAGCGGCGTCCCTCTTTCC
>CBFGRG010000166.1:0-6944 GCA_965651105.1 uncultured bacterium
AGCGGAACATCGTCGTAATCGGCGAGCGGCGCACCCGATTCAACCGTGTGCAGGTAGCGCTCCTCGGTCCGGACCGGGTCGTTTTCCAGCCAGATGCGCGCCGCTTCGAGCCCGAGAATGGTGCCGAGTCGCGTGTACTCGCGGCCACCGTGGCGGGCCACGCCGCGCACGGGACCGACATCGCCGGCGGCCCCCTGCAGGAAGAGGGTGGTAGCCCTGGTTGCCTCGGCCACAACCCGCTTCACCACACCGGGGTAGTCCGGGGTGATCAGGTCGTTGTCCGGCCCGACGGTGATGGGGTGGCAGCCGAAGTGCGCGATCGCGGCCAGCGGGCTGCCGTCGAGCCGGTCGAGCCGGAGGACGCGAACCTCCGGGTCGCGAGGTCCGTCCCAGTTGCGCCCGACGACGACCACGCCGTCGTCAGGTCGCTGGTAGCGCCGGTTGACGGAGATATCGGAGACGCCGGTACCGGCCGAGATGCGGGCCGGCTCCATCGACCGCAGGGCGGTCCAGGCCGCGCCCGCGGCGCACTGGTTCAGGTTCGCGTAGTAGCTCGCCATCATCTCGGTACCGCCGGCCACCCACGACTGGCTGCTGCCACCGGCTGGTGCCGAGTGGGTGTGCGTGTACGAGATGCGGATCGCCTCGGGGGGCAGGTCAGTGAGGGCGACGATGGCGTCGAGGCACTCCTGATAGAGCGGGTTCCAAAGCCAGCAGCAATCGACGTCGACGATCAGGGAGGTCGTCTCGCCGTCACCGATGGCGAGGGCGGTCACGGTCAGCGGCAGGTCGATCCCGGCGGCGCGCTCGTGAGTCTGGGCGCCCCAGTTGGCGTGGGCGATCCCGATCGGCGGGGTGATATCGGCGCTGGCCACGCCGGCCAACAAGGTAGTGGACATGGGGTTCCTTTCTGCGACGTACCGGCGGGCGCTACCAGTCGGCGACCGCGCCATCCGGGTGGAAATAGCGCTGCATGGCTTCCGGCTTGAACGGATGTTTGGCGGCCTCCTTCTCGTCAATGTCGATACCGAGCCCCGGCCGCTCCGGCACCGCGACGTAGCCATCCACGACTTCGACCGGGTTGATCACGACGTCGTTGCGCCAGGGCACGTCATTGGTGATCGCCTCCTGGATGATCCAGTTCGGGGTCGCCGCGGCGAAGTGGATCGTCGCCGCGGTCGCGATCGGCCCGTTCGGGTTGTGCGGGGCGACCGCGATCTGGTGCGCCTCGGCCATCGCCGCGATCTTGCGCGCCTCCCACAAGCCTCCGCAGTGCGAGAGGTCGGGCTGGATGATGTGGCAGGCCCGGCGACCGATGAGATCGCGGAACTGCGCCTTGCCGACGAGGCGCTCGCCCGTCGCGATCGGGATGTTCGACTTCTGGGTCACCTGCAGCGTGGCGTCGATATCCTCCGTCGGGCACGGCTCCTCGAAGAAATAGAGACCGTAGGGCTCGAGCGCGTGGCAATACTCGATCGCCATCGCCGGCCAGCAGCGGGCATGGAGATCGACCATCAGGTCCATCTCGTCGCCGACCGCATCGCGAATCGCCTCGACGTAGCGGGCGGCCTGCCGCACCTGCTGGATGCCCTCGACCGGCTCGGTGCGCGGCACCGCCATGAACTTGATCGCGGTGTAGCCGGCATCCCGGATCGAGAGGGCGTTCTCGGCGAACTGCCGGGTTTCGGTACTCTCGTACATCACGTTCATCTGGCCGCCGCCGAGATGGTTGTACATGCGGATGCGGTCGCGCACGCGCCCGCCGAGCAGCTCGTAAACGGGCACCCCGAGCGCCTTGCCCTTGATGTCCCACAGCGCCTGCTCGATGCCGCTGATCGCGCTCATCCCCTCGATCCCGGGCCGCCAGAAGTACTGGCGGGTCATGATCTGGTAGAGGTGCTCGATGCGCCTCGGGTCTTCCCCGATGATGAGCCGGCTGACATCCTCGACCGAGCCGACGACGCCGTCGGTCTTCCACTCCAGCGTGGCCTCGCCCCAGCCGTACAAGCCGTCCTGGTCGGTTTCGACCTTGACGAAAATCCAGTTCCGCATGTTCGCATTGACGACGGTGCTGGAAACCCGCGTGATCTTCATGCTTGTCGATATCCTTTTGTACACAAGGTCAAACCGGGACAATCACCCCAACGACGATCCACCTTGGCGTCATCGCGTCCGCAACCGGGGATCGAGCACATCGCGCAGCCCGTCCCCGAGGAAGTTCAGCCCCAGCACCACGATCATGATCGCGAAGCCGGGCGCGATCGCCATCCACACGTTGATCTCCATGTAGGTTCGGGCCGCGTTCAGCATTCCACCCCAGGACGGCTCCGGCGGCTGCGTGCCAAGCCCGAGGAACGAGAGCCCGGCCTCGGCCAGAATCGCGCCCGAAAGATAGACAGTGACGAGGACAATCATCGGCGCGACGATGTTGGGCAGGATATGGCTCCGGATCACCTTCGCGTTGTTCGCGCCCGCCACCCGCGCCGCCTCGACGTACAGCTCGTTCTGGACCGACAGCACCGAGCTCCGGATCACCCGCGCGAAGGCCGGCGCGTAGATCACGCCGATCGCGATCATCGCGTTGCGGCTGCTCGGACCGAGCAGGCCGGAAATGACAATCGCGAGGATCAGCCCGGGGAAGGCGAAGAGGATGTCGACGAAGCGCATGATCAGGTTGTCGACCATCCCGCCGAAAAAGCCGGACATGATGCCGAGCAGCCCGCCCAGCAGGAGCGAGACCCCGACCGCGATGATGCCGACCTGAAGGGAAACCCGCGATCCGTAGACAATGCGCGAGAACGTGTCGCGCCCGAGCTCGTCCGTGCCGATCAGGTGTGCGGACGAGGGGCCGAGCAGGCGATCGGCATCCTGGTTGGCCGGATCGTACGGGGCAATGAGCGGCGCGGCGATCGCGACCACGATCGTGGCCATGACGATGACCGCGCCGACCATGCCGATGGGGTTGCCGCGCAGCCGGCTCCACAGCGACTGCTGCTTCCGCTGGCGCGCTTCCCCGACCAGCGTGACCGCCTGGGCCGGAACGGTGGTGGATACGGTGCTCATCCCTGTTTGATCCTCGGGTCCAGAACGGCGTACATGAAATCGACGGCCAGGTTGACGAGTACGAAGACGACCGCAAGGTAGAGCACCGCGGCCTGAACCAGCGGGTAGTCGCGGTTGAAGATCGCCTGGAGCAGCGTGTTGCCGACACCGTTCAGCCCGAAAATGACCTCGATGATGGCCGACGAGCCGAGGAGCGCGCCAAGCTGGAACCCGATCACGGTGATCACCGGGATCAGCGCGTTGCGCAGCGCATGACGATAGACGACGAGGCGCTCGCCGAGCCCCTTCGCCCGGGCCGTGCGCACATAATCCTGGCTCAGGACCTCCAGCATCGTGGTGCGGGTCATCCGCATGATGATCGCCATGAGCTGGATGGCGACGGCGAACGCCGGCAGCCCGAACTGCTTCAGGTTGCCGATCGGATCCTCGGTAATGGGGATGTAGCTGATCGACGGAACCCAGCCGAACGCCTTCGAGGTGAACAGCAGCAACAGCGTCGCGATCCAGAAGTTCGGCAGGGAGAGCCCGATCAGGCCAACCACCCGCGAGACGTAATCGAGCCCGGTGTCGCGGCGCACTGCCGAGATCACCCCGAGCGGAATGGCGACCACCGTCGCAATCACGACCGCCAGCACGGCGAGCTCGATCGTGATCGGCAGCGCCGTGGCGAGCAGATCACTGACGGGCTGGCCCGACCGCATCGACGTGCCGGGGTCGCCCCGCAGCAGGTCGCCGATCCAGTTCACGTATTGCAGCCACAGCGGATCGGAAAGCCCCATCGCGTCGCGAAGGCGCTCCCGGGCCGCGCTGTCGGTTTGCGCGTCGGTGCCGGCGATGATATCGACGATATCGCCCGGCAGCAGCCGCAGCATCAGGAAGATGATGATGCTCATGCCGATCAGCGTCGGCACCAGCATCGCGAGTCGCCGAAGGATGTACTGGCCCACGTGGCCAACTCCCGGACACCACGAGCAGCTTCCGCCGCTCGTGGTGTGTGCCGGCGACGCGGCGTGCTGTCGACCGCCGCGCCGCCGCGTGCGCTATTCCGCCACGGTGGCGGTGCGAAGACCCAGATTGGTATTGCCGTAGAACACGAACATGCCCTGCAGGCGGTTGTTGACCGCCTGGAACTTCTCGGCCTGCACCGTGTAGATGTTCGGCGACTCGGTCAGCAGCAGCCGCTGGATCTCGTTGTAGATGTCGAGACGCGCGTCCTGGTCGACCGTGGCCAGCCCCTCGTCGTAGAGCGCGTCGATCTCATCGCTCTTCCAGCCGTCACCGAACCAGGTGACGAAGTTCGACGTGCCGGAGCGGAAGTCAACGACGTGCGCGCTGGGATCGCCCCGCATGCCGCGCGCGGTCTGCGCCCAGTCGAAGTTGCCCGTGCCGATGTTGTCGGCGAAGGTGCCGATCTCGATCGGCTCGACCGTGACGTTGATGTTGATCTGCGCGACCGCCTGCTGGACGATCTCGGCGATGCGCACGTGCTCGCCGCCGGAGATCGCCTGGAGCACGACGTCGAACCCATCGGCATACCCGGCCTCGTCCATGAGCGCCTGCGCGCCCTCGACATCGACCGTGTACGCCTCGGCAATCTCTTCCTCGGACAGCGGCCACGGGCCGTATCCCGGCGGAATCGCGCCGGTAAGCTGGGCGAAGCCGCCGTGAACCTTGTCGATGATCTCCTGGCGGTCGATCACCTTGCTGATCGCCTGCCGCACGCGAATGTCACGCCACGGGACATCGTCGACCATCGAGAGCTGGATCACGCGCGGTGACGAGGTGAGCCCGCTGAGCACGGTGATGTCGTCGCTTTCGAGCGTGCTGGCCACATCGGCGGTGAACGTCGCACCGTCGATCGCGTTCGAGCGCAGGGCGGCGACGCGCTGCTGCTCGTCGATCAGCATCTTCAGGGTGAGCTTCTGCACCCCGGGGGCGCCATCGCTGCCCCAGTAATCGGGAAACGCCTCGTAGACGATCTGGTCGTCCTGGACATACTCGGCCAACTTGAACGGGCCGGTCCCGATGCCCTCGCTGAGCACCTGAATCCGATCGTAGATGCCTTCGGGCACGATCGGGGTGTAGTTGGTCCAGGCAAGCGTGCCGATCAGCGTCGGGTCGGCCGTGGTCATGGTGATCTTGACGTTGTAGTCGTCGATCGCCTCGACTGCCGCGACGTTGTCGAGATACGGCACCTTCACGCCCGGCTCGACCGGGTCGAGCGCCATATTGAACGAATAGACGACGTCCTTCGCCGTCATCTCGCCGCCGTCGTGGAACTTCACGCCTTCACGCAGCTTGAACAGGTAGGTCGTGTCATCCGGCGTCTCGTATGACTCGGCCAGGGCCGGGATGACATTGAGATCGGCATCCCACGCGAGCAGGGAGTCGTACATGAACTCCTTGCCCTGCCAGTTGGCGAGCGCGATGTTGCCGAAGGGGATGATGTTGGGGACGTTGGTTTCGAGCCCCCAGGTGATCTCCCCAACTCCCTGCGCGGCGGCCGCGCCGCCACCGGCGAGAGCCGCCGGGCCAGCCAGCGCCGCCCCGGCGCCGACCGCCATGCCGCGCTTTGCCAGTTCTCGCCGGCTCAGGCGGCCGCGAACGAAGCAATTCAACAGGTGCATTTCCGATTCGTTCCCAAACATGAGGTCTCCCGAGATGCGACGCTGAGCGTCGTTCGTGCCGGCGCACACCACGCCAGCGATGATCAGGACTGGGTCCCCCGAACGTGCAGAATTCGCGTGCTCCTTTCACGTCGCGTGCGTTGGCCGGGGCCAACCAGCACCACGCGGGCGAGAACGAGTTCAGGCAGGTGCGCCTGGCGCCGTGGTGTCATGCCAGCGAGCTCGTTTCATCGGGGTACAACCCGCGCCAGCGACGACGGATGTCGCTTGCGTGGGCTTCGGCGGCTTCGGTAGCGGCCGCGACGTCGCCGCTGCGCACGGCATCAAGGATGTTCCGACGATCGCTCACCGCCGCGCGCATGTTTTCTTCGGGAAGCTGCTGGCCCGAGTGGAGCAGGAAGACATCGGATCGCTCCTCGATCCCGAGCAGCATTCGCGTCAGGAAGGGTCGCTGCGCCACCTCGCCGAGACGCTGCTGGAACTCGCGGCATCGGGCAAGGTGACCGGCGACATCGTGTGGAATGGCGGCTTCCGCCGCATCGAGAATCGTCGTCAGCTCCCGCGCCACCGCTTCCGTGAGGTGCGGCACGGCCGCCCGCGCGATGGCGGATTCAATCGGCCCGAGCGCCTCGTACATGCCGAGGAACTCCTGCACCGTGACCGGTCGCACCGCCAGGCCCTTGTATGGGATCGACTCGATCAGCCCCTCGTGCTCGAGGATCGCCAGCGCCTCGCGGATCGGGGTTCGACTCAGACCGAGCACCTCGCCGAGGCGTTGTTCGATCAGGCGCTCGCGTGGTTCGAGCAGCCCGCGCAAAATCGCGTCCTTGATCGCCGCGTAGGCAACCTCGCGGGAGCGGCCAGCCCCACCGCCGGGGACGAATTTCCTGTCGTGTGGGGTTGTCGGCCAGCGGCCATCGATCGACGGGCGCTTCGAGTCTGCCATCTGCCGTCCTTGTGTTCCCTGGCGAGTGCGACGAGTCGTGAGTCACTCCGACAACGCGCCCGACCGGGTGTTGCATGCGTTGTATACACTGCATTCAAGATATGCACGGCTGTCAGCGTTGTCAAGCGACAGGTACTGGCGAACGGCAGATACGCACTGCGGGGCGTCGCCCCTTGGGAGCCCGTCGGGACTGTCCTGCCGGCACTTTTCCGCGGTCATTTATCCGGATGTCGTATGACACCAGGCTCTCGCGAGCGGTGACCGCCGGGCCGGGACATGCCGGCGCAGAGCGCAAGACGACGACACCC
>CBFGRG010000167.1:0-6925 GCA_965651105.1 uncultured bacterium
GGAGGGGAAGATCGCCGGTCGGGATTTGTCCTGGAGGGACCCCGCGATTTCAGGCTGGGAAGGGGATGCGGGACCACCTCTCATTGTTGACAACGCAGGACCCGGGCCATCGGTTGCGCCGGAATGTACCAATACACCAAATTCCGTCCGAAAATCCGCATTTCTGTCCGCTGCCCAAAGTCAGCGGGTCCTGCTGGCGCGCAAGGCACCGACCGGCGGAGGGAAGGGGGAAGGTCACCGGTCGGCGCGCGCGTCGTCGAGGGCGTTCCACGCTTCCGGCTGGGAGGAAGGTATGGAGCGTTGCCTCTGGCCTTAAAGACGCCGATCGGGGGCAATCGGTTCCGCGTCCCGACGAACGACTCAAGAAATGCCGCCGATTGCGTTCGTCGAGGAGCGCTCGCCCGAGGCGTTTCGACCCTGCGATTCGATCCGGGAATGGTGTGCTACGGTGAACGCCGGGCACGTCGCCCGCCTCGGGTCATCGACTCCCGCCGGCACAGCAACGTGAACGGACCCGCGACGCCGTGGAAATCCCCCTGATGCTGCTCGTGATCGTGATGACGATCATCTCCCTTGCCGCCTTCGCGTTCGTGGTGCGCGGGCTGCTGGGGGTCGATTTCACGATCGTCCGGCTCATCATGGCTGCGGTGATCGTCCTCCTCGTCGGGCAGCCGGTGATGGTGGCGCTGATCGGGCCGGAGCTGAGCGACGAGAGCAGCGCGTTTCCCACCCTCTGGTTCTACCTGCTTGGCACCTTCATCTCCATTCTCGCCGGGATGGTCTTCCTCGTCATCGCCGAGGCGCTGATCCCGAGCAACACGCTGCCGGGACCGATCTACGTAGTGCGGGCGTTCCGCCGGTCGCTGGGCAGGATGGCCCGGTACGCACAGATCACCGGCATCATCCTCCGCTACGGTCTCGGTGCCTACCTGCGCGGTGGACGCCGTGCCGAGCTGAACACCCCCGAGGGACGGGCCGACCTCGCGCGCTCGCTGCGCCTGGCGCTCTCCGAGGGCGGCGTCACCTTCGTCAAGCTCGGCCAGATTCTCTCCACCCGGCAGGATCTCCTTCCGCAAGAGTTCATCGCCGAGCTGAGCCAGCTCCAGGACGAAGCCGAGCACATCCCTTGGGTCGAGGCACATGCCGTCCTGAAACGCGCCTTCGCCGGCAGGTCGGTCTCGGATGTCTTCGCCGATTTCGACCAGGAGCCACTCGCGGCGGCATCGATCGCGCAGGTCCACACCGCGCGACTCGTCACCGGAGAAGACGTCGTCGTCAAGATCCGGCGGCCCGGCATTGCCACGCAGGTTGAGCGCGATCTCGACATCGTGTGGCAGCTCGCGCGCATGTTGCAACGGCGTACCGAGTGGGGCCGGACGATGGGCGCGGAGGAGCTTGCGGCAGGATTCGCGGTCGCGCTGCGCGAGGAGCTCGACCTGCGCGTCGAGGCGCGCAACATCTCGGTCGTGGCGACCGCCGAACAGTCCGGCGATGAGACGAGCCGGCTGCACATTCCCCGGGCCTATCCGGAACTCAGCAGCGAGCACGTCCTGGTGATGGAGCGCATCCGCGGCGTGCCGCTGAACCGTGCCGATGATCTCATCGCCGAACGGAATCTCGATCGCGGCGCGCTCGCGAACACGCTGCTCACCTCGATCCTGCGGCAGATCGTCATCGACGGCACCTTCCATGCCGACCCTCACCCCGGCAACATCATGGTGTTGGACGACGGCCGGCCGGCCCTGCTCGATTTCGGCTCGGTCGGGCGCATCGACAGCCTGCTGCGCGGCGCGCTGGTGCGGCTGCTGCTCGCGTTCAATCTCTCCGACCCGCTGATGGCGACGGATGCGCTGCTCGACCTGGCCGAGCGGCCGGAACGGCTCAACGAACGCCGGCTGGAACGCGCCCTCGGCCAGTTCATGACGTACTATCTCGCGCCCGGGACCGAGCCGGATGTGCGGATGTTCAGCGAGTTCTTCACCATCATCGCCCGTTTCGGGCTGGCGGTACCGCCGGAGGTAGCGGCGGTCTTTCGCTCGATCGCCACACTCGAGGGCACGCTGCGCAGGATCGATCCGCAGTTCGACATCATCGCGGAAGCACGCGAATTCGCCACGAAGCACTTTGGCAGGAGCCTGCGCCCGACGGCCGTGGCACGGAGCCTGTCCGAAGAGATGGCCGCGCTGCTGCCGATGCTGCGACAGTTGCCGAGACGGCTGGACCGCATCTCGAGCGCGCTCGAGGATGGCCGGCTGAGCGTGCAGGTCCGCCCGCTTGCCAACGAGCAGGATCGCCAGACGGTCAGCAGCATGCTGCACGAGGCCATGCTGACAGTGCTGGCGTCGACCGCCGGCATCATGGCGGTGCTGATGATCGGCAACGAGGGCGGCCCGAGCCTGACCAGCGCCGTCAGCATGTACCAGTTCCTGGGGTACATGCTGCTGGTGCTCGCGTTCATTCTGGCAATGCGCGTGCTGGTGCTGATCTTCCGCCTGTCGCGCGCATAAACGTCGAGCAGCAGCCGGAAATCCTCGTATCGCGTGCTATACTGCCGCCACTGTCAAACTTCATAACGTCCGCGGCCGGTTTCCGGGACGCGGGCGACGGTAGGCACCCAGCGAGGGTGTTCGGCATCGACAGGAGGAGCCTCCCATGAAGCGATCCGGAATCCTGCGGTTGGTGGCGCTCGTTTGCCTGATGGCGGCGGTGATCGCCCCGGGCGTGGCGGCACAGGAGCGGCTGTCAATCGTGACCGGCGGCACCGGCGGCGTCTACTACCCGTATGGCGGCGGCCTGGCCGACCTGCTCAGCGACGAGCTGCCCGACTACGCGTTCACCGCCGAGGCAACGGCCGCGTCGGTCGACAACATGTACCTGATCGACAGCGGTGACGCCGCGCTCGCGTTCGTGCTCTCGGACACTGCCTACGATGCCGCCCAGGGGAACGATCCCTTCGAGGAACCGGTCGACGCGGTGTCGCTGGTGACGCTCTACAACAACTTCACCCACGTCGTCGTCAACCCTGACGCCGGCATCGAGTCGCTCGAAGATCTCGCGGACAAGAATGTCTCGACGGGCTCGCCCGGCAGCGGCACCGAGGTGATCGCGCTGCGAATGCTCGAGGTTGCCGGTCTCACCGCTGACGATATCAATCAGGAGCAGCTCGGCGCCTCCGAGTCGGCCGCGGCCTACAAGGACGGCAAGATCGACGCCTTCTTCTGGTCGGGCGGCCTGCCCACCTCGGCGGTCACCGACCTCGGCGCGACGCCGAACCTCAGCTACGCGCTGCTCGACACCGGCTCGTACGTCGACGGGATGCGCGAGCAGTTCGGCACCTTCTACACGGTCGACACGATCCCGGCCGGGACCTACCCGGGTCAGGAAGAAGACATCGACACCGTGGTCGTGCCGAACGTGCTGGTGGCACGCGCCGACATGGACGAGCAGCTCGCCTACGACATCGTGCGCGTGATGTTCGAGAACAAGGACCAGCTGGTGCAGGTCCACTCGGCGGCGGAGAGCCTCACCCTCGAAACCGCGATGGCGTCCGAGGCGCTGCCGTATCATCCCGGCGCGATGCGCTACTTCGAGGAGCAGGGCGCGGGAATGGGCGGTGCTGAGGCGACACCGGCCGGGTGACCGGCACGGCTCATCGCCTGATGGGCGGACAGGCGCTGCGCCTGCCCGCCCATTTGCCTGAAGGATGACGCGCTGGATGCGGCTCGGCACGCTGGTGCTGGCACTTGCCGCGATCGGGACGCTCGCGCAGCCGGTCCAAAGTGTGGCGGTGAAAACCAGCGACGGGAACGCGCTCGTTTGCCGTCTCGTCAATCGCGGCACAGCCGTCACCCTGGTGTTCACCCACTCGATGTACGGCGGCGAGGTCCGCGAGACATGGCGGGCCGATGGCAACATGCTGGTCCGCGATCGGATTGTGGCGGAACGCGCTGCCGCGGCGGAGTACTACGCGACGGATGGCAGGACTCAGCGCGTCGATGGCGGCTACGAGGTGATCGTGGCGCCTCTGCAGGCCTCTGAGCTGCCGTTCCGGATCGACCAGATCGGCAACCACCGCCTGCGGATCGACGACGAGGAGATCGCGCTGACGAGCGAGGTCTCAGGGCCGACCGGGGCCACCCTGTCGGCATCGCAGGCGCCGCTGCTGGCGCGAATCGTCGATAGTGACACTGACTGCGGCACATGATCATTGCGTTCCCGTATCGAGCGCGAGGGGACAGGCCCAGCCCGTGCGGGACACATGCTTGAAGTGAAATCGGCCCGGGAGAATCGGACGGGATGACGGACAGGGACGAGAAGCACGTCGACGCGCAAGCCGGCGCCGTCGAATTCACGCCGGACACCAACGACGTCGACGACGACGCCACCACCGAGCTCCAGGAAGTCAACGTCGAGGACTTCGAGGCGGAAAGTCCGACCCGGACACTTACCGGGGTCTGGATGTTCCTCGTCGCGATAATCGCGATCGGGCTGTCGATCTACGTCCTCTACGCGACGCGAACGACGATCCCGACGCAGAAGTACCGGGTCAGCTTCCTCGCAATCGCGCTGGTGCTGACCTTCCTGCTCTATCCGGCACGTCGCAAGGGCGGCCGCACCATCGACATTCCGGACATCCTGTTGACGTCGGCTGGGGTGTTCATCCTGTTGACCCCGCTGCTGGACAACAATTACGTCCTGTCCGCACTGGTATCCCTCGGTGCACCGGCTTTGTTCCTGGTGCTTCCCGCGTGGCTTGAGGACGTTCGGGATGGAACCTTGCCGAGCCTGGTCAAGGCCATTCCAGACCTGGCCCTGGTCGGCGGGGCGCTGGTCTCGACGCTCTATCCGCTCTATGACTTCGACGAATTCGTCTATCGCGCCGCCCGGCCGACCGAGACCGATGTCTGGATGGGCGCGATCTGCCTGCTGCTCGTGATCGAAGCGACCCGGCGCACGATCGGCTGGATCCTTCCGGCCGTCGCCGTGGCACTGCTCGCCTATGGGCGCTGGGGGTACGAGCTTCCCGGCGCATGGGGCCACGCCGGGTACGAGGTCGACCGGATCGTGGGCACGCTGTACATCTCGCTGGAAGGCATCTTCGGGGTTCCGCTCGACGTCGCCGCGACCTACATCATCCTGTTCACGATTTACGGCGCGGTGCTGGAATTCTCCGGCGCGGGCAAGTTCTTCCTCGATTTCTCGTTCGCCGCCACCGGCCGGCGCGCATCCGGCGCGGGCCGGACGACGACGATCGCCGGGTTCCTTCTCGGTACCGTTTCCGGCTCCGGCGTGGCGACCACCGTGACGCTCGGTTCGGTCGCGTGGCCGATGCTGCGCAAGGCGGGCTACGACCGCGAGTCCGGCGGGGCGGTGCTCTCCGCCGGCGGCATCGGCGCGATCCTCTCGCCGCCGACACTTGGCGCGGCTGCGTTCCTGATCGCCGAGTTCCTCAATATCTCCTATCTCGACGTGATCAAGATGGCGACGATCCCGACGATTCTCTATTACCTCTCGATCTTCCTGATGATCGAGCTGGATGCCCGCAAGATGGGGACACGAGCGGTCTTCATCGAGACGTTGCCGGTTGGGACGCTGGTCAGGCGCTACTGGTACCACTTCACGTCGCTGATCGCGATCATCGTCCTGATGGTGCTGGGCTACACGCCCATCAACGCGGTGTTCTGGGCGATCGTCCTGGCGTTCCTGCTCAGCTTCCTGCGGCGCGACACGGCGATGACGCCGATCCGTACGGCCCAGGCGCTGCGTTCCGGCGCGATCGGCACGCTGTCGGTCGCGGCAACATGCGCCGTGGCTGGCATCATCGTCGGCATCATGGTGCTCACCGGGCTCGGACTGAAGATGTCCGACCTGATCGTCGATCTCGCGAACAACAACCTCTTCCTGACAGTGGTGTTCACCGGCCTCGCGGTTTGGGTGCTCGGGCTGGCGGTGCCGGTGACGGCGTCGTACATCATCGCGGCGGCCATCACCGCCCCGGCGCTGACCACGCTCGGCGTGCCCGACGTGGCGGCCCACATGTTCATCTTCTACTACGCGGTGCTGAGTGAGGTCTCGCCGCCAACGGCACTGTCGCCGTTCGCGGCAGCGGCCATCACCGGCGGGAATCCGTTCAAGACGATGATGGTGACCTGGAAGTACACGCTACCGGCGTTCATCGTGCCGTTCATGTTCACGCTCAACGTCGAAAGCGGCGTCCACCTGCTCGCGATCGGCGACTGGGACCGCGTGGTGCTGGCAACGGTGACGGCATGCCTGGCGATCGTGGCACTGGTGGCCGGCGTGGGCGGATGGGTGATCGAGCGAGCCAACCTCATCGAGCGGGCGATCCTGATCGTGGCGTCCGGATTGCTGCTCTACACCGGTCCGATCCAGGACATGCTCGGGTTGGGATTGCTTGCGCTTGGTATCGGGTTGCATTGGGTGCGCGTGCGCGGGCAGGGGAGCGATTCCGGCGGCGAGGCCCCCGCCGTCGTGACATGACCTATTGTGGCGGAGCTACAGGTCATCAGTCTCTGTATCGGCGACTTGTCCGCGCACCCAGCGTTCGATGGTCTCAGGGCACGCAGCGGACAATGTCGCCTGGCCAAGTCAGTTCGCCGCTACCGTCATCCGGCGACGTTCAGCCGCTCTGGCACCCCCTGATCTCGTGTCATTCGTCGCCGCAGCGGGACCAGACGATGGCATGGGACTGTGCCTCCTCGTCGTTTCCTGGGGGATAGGCAGGCAACGGCACGCCGGAGGCAGCGTCGATGACGGTCAGCTCGATGAAGTCGTCGCCGATGTCCGATCCGGGTGGCAGATCGATCTCCAGCGTCACGCCGCTGAAGACGCCACTGGCACGAAGCGGCCTCAGAGTTCCCGTCCAGGTCGCGTCGATCGGCGGCGCCGGAACATCGGGGCGCTG
>CBFGRG010000168.1:0-6892 GCA_965651105.1 uncultured bacterium
TGAGCGACCGGATTACTCGTTCAGCAGCCGGTCCAGCTCCTCCTGCACCGTTGCCTCGGCGGAAGCCAGGGCGTCGGCGGCTTCGGCCTCACCGCGGACGATGCTGGTGACGGCATCGGTGAGGGCGGTGCCCATCACGCCGGTCCAGAGCGGGTTCGGCACCACGCCGTACTCGTTGAGGTTCGAGACGACGTCGGACGCGGGCGGATCCTGCAGTGGCTCGGCCGACTCGGCGGCGTCGGTGCGCGGCGGCACGTGGAAGCCGTAGCCGAGGTTCCAGTCCTGCTGGATCTCGGTGTTGTCGATCCACAGCCACTTCACGAACGCCTTGGCGGCATCGAGGTTCTGGCTCTTGCCGCCGACGCACTCGCCCCAGCCGCCCCAGAAGGTCGACGGGCTGCCCTCGGCGTCCGATGCCGGCCATGGCAGCACGCCGAAGTTCTCGGCGCCGACCTCGGCGATGATCTGCGGCATCGCCCAGAGGCCGGTCCACTGCATGGCGGTGAGCTGCTGGATGAAGGCCGAGGGATCCCAGTAGTCGGTCGGCGAGCCGATCAGCAGCGCGCCGGTGTCGTTGAGCTCCTTGAGCTTGGTGTAGGCGGCGGCGGCGCGTTCGGTGTTGAACGCGGGCGCGGTGCCATCCTCGTTGAGGAAGTCGCCGCCGGCCGACCACAGCATCGGGCCGAGCAGCGCGCCGATGCCGCCGTCGTTGCCGACGAAGAGACCCTTCTGGCGGCCAGTATCGAGCGCCGAGGCGGCCTCGATCAGCGCGTCGATCGATTCGGGCGGATCGATGCCTGCCTCTTCGAGGATGCCCTTGTGATAGTAGATGCAGCCGGTGTCATCGAGCATCTTGACCCAGTAGATGCTGCCGTCGATGGTCGCGGCGCGAAGGCTGATCTCGTTGAACCCGGCGCGTACCTCGTCGGTGTAGATATCGTCCAGGGACGCGACCTGGCCCTGCCGGACCTGGTCGAGCGTGACCGAGTTCTGCTCGAACACGTCCGGCGCCTCGTCGGTGAGCAGGGCGGCGTTGAGCGCCTGGCCGTAGTCACCGAGCTGCCAGATGACCTCGATCTCGACGTTCGGGTTCTCTTCGGTGTACTGCTCGGCATAGCGCTGGACGGCCTCTTCCGTGCCGGCCTCGCCATACTGGTGGTACATCTGTACCAGCCGGATGTTGTCCTGCGCGAGTACGCCGGGCGCGTTGCCCCAGCCGGCCCAGGTGAGGGCACCTCCCGCAAAGAGCATCGACTTGACCATGGTGCGGCGGTCAATGCCGGAGTGAAGGGCTCGAGAGTTGGCGGGATCACGAGACAGTACGGTCATGTGTTGCCTCTCTTGTATTGTCGCAGGGAGCGCTCCCATGCGTTTCGGAAGGTGCCGCAACTGTAGGGCTATCTTTCGTACCTGTCAATGACGGAGTCCCTGTTGCCGTTCATTGGGCTGATGACGGCGCCTCGGCCGGCTTCACCGGGAACGGAAAATCGGCTTCGGTTGGCAGCAGATTCTCCAGGGATGTGGCCGACGGTGTGGGGGTGCCGCCGGCTCGGCGCTCCTCCAGCAGCAGCGCGAGATCGGTAACGACGCGGATGCGCCGAGGCCGTTCCCCATCGGTTGCCTGAACCGTCCAGCGAAGCCCGCCAGATTCGAACATGCCGAGGGTGTGCTCCTGCCGGAAGCCGGCGACGCCGGCCGATGAATCGAAATCGACGAACATCGCCGGGGAGGGGAGATCGGCCGGTGCCTGAACGGTCTCGAACTCGCCGACCCAGTACTCGCCGCGTATCGCGCCGAAGTAATCGAAGTGGCCGAGCTCGACCAGCGCGTCGAGATTCGACGGAAACGGGGGTGAGCTCTCGCTCAGGCGGTCGACACGGGCGAGGATCTGCTCCGGATCGGTGGGGGATGGGTCGATTGCCTTGAAGCCACGCGTGGCGAAGGCCGGTGCGACCCCCGGCGTGGTGGCGATGGCTGCCCGGGGTGCGGCGACGGCGAGCAGCGCGGTAGCGAGGAATGTCCGACGATGCATGGTCGACTCCTTTCGTGTTCTCTCGTTGCGTGCACTCCCGGTGAAGCGACGCTACCGCTCGCAGGGCTCGGGCATGACGTGCTGCGTGGCGAGCCGCCAGCCGGCCGGGAGATCGGCCTCGGACGGCAGGAGGTCCAGCAGCGTCGCGCCGCCTGCGAGCGTCGGCGCGATCATGGCGACCGCGCGCAGCAGGTCGGCCTGGGTCCCCGCGTCGCCATCGACCACGGACGTTGTCCAGCGGGTGCCATGCTGCTGGAGCATCGCCACCCCCCACGTGCGCCGCACCGCGGCCGCGCCTTCGAGGGTTGTCCAGGTCAGGAACAGCGATTCCATGTCGAGCTCGACCGGCGCGGGCAGGGTCTGTGACGCGACGATGTGGTACTCGATGCCGACCCGCTCGTGCCCGGCAGCCTGATCGGCCTCGAGAATTTCCTCGGCGGTCGGCAGGGGAGCCACCAGCCCACCCTGCCGGCGGACCGTGACGTTCAGCGCCACGGGATCGTCCGGGGCGGGATCGGACGGCTCGAATTGCCGGCTGGCGGTGCCGCAGCTTGCGGCGCCACCGCCGCGAGCTGCCGCGGGCAGGACGAGGGTGGCGAGCGTGGCGAGGACGAAGGCGCGGCGGTTCATCGGGGATCCTTTCGGGTACAACCGGCTGGTTCTACCCGTTCGACGTCACCCCGTCGCTGGCGGTTCCCACGCCGGTCAGTCGCGCGAGCGCCGGCCGCCGCCGAAGGTTCCGAGGAAGGGTGACCCGGCGCCGATCAAGAAGCCGGCGTTGTACCAATTGCCGGCGCGGGCAACGTCGTAGAACGGGAAACGCTCCCAGGCGCCGAAGATGTGCGCGATCAGCACGATCCACGCGGTTATGCCGTTCCAGAGTCCCCAGAGCAGGTCGTGCCACCACATCGGCGCTTCCCCTTTTTGTATGTATCCCGCGGCGGACGTGCCGTGGATGTATCGCCAGCAGGTATCCCAGCATATCGCACGCCGTGAATCGTCGGGCGGGTGGGCGCCGCGCGAATCCACCACTGCGACATGACCAATTCGGGTGACAATTACGTAACCGGTACGGATGACAGATGCGTGTTTGGCGGTGCACTCTAGATGCAGCTCGATCGGCAGGCAGGAATGAGCCCCAATGGGGGCGGGAGAGAAGCGCGATGACCGAGAAGTGGCAAGGTATTCCCGGGATGTCGAACGTACGTGTCGCGCGGATCGAGGATGCCGATCCGTCCCCGGCGGCGGGCCGATCCGGGCTGCGTGGAGCGTCCCACTCGATGGTCAAGCTCGTGATCGACCCCGGCAGCGAGGTCAAGCCGCTTGGTGATGTGCGTGCCGTGAACCTGCACATGCAGGATGGCGAGCTGCGCATTTCGATCAGCGAGGGCGAGGCAATCGTCGTGGTCGCGTCGGGCAAGCCAATCCGCTCGGGCGACGACGGTATCGTCTTTTGCGACAGCGGCCGGCGCCATCTCGAGGTTGGCGACTCGGCGATCCTGGGCGCAGGCAACAACTTCACGCTTCGGGATGGCGTCATGCACATGGAGGTCGTCGGCGACACGCCGGCCGAGATGCAAATGAGCGTTGTCAAGAAGGATGACGATGGCAGCGACGGCGATGACGGCACGGTCGACGATGGTCCCGTCACCATGAACCTCTGCTGGTTGTGCCCGTTCATGTAGTCCCAGCGGTCACGCCGACTTCGGCCAGCGCCTGGTCGATGCTCATCGTGCCGCCGGCGCGCCATGCCGCGTCGAACCGGTCGGGATCGGCGGAGCGGGCGTTCGCCATGGTTGTGTCGAACATCTCGCGCTCGGGCACGGTTCGGGCCGTGCCGACGCGGTCGCGCCATGCCGCTGCCGCGCCGCCGAGGTGTGCCGCTTGTGCGACGTCGCCGCGCGCGACGGCGATGCACGCGAGACCTTCGAGGCAGGTCACGAGGCCGAGCTCGGCGCGCATCTCCAGGTTTCGTGCGGCCGCCTCCCGGAATCTATCGCCAGCGGCGTCGAGGTTACCCGTCAGCAGGTCGATATGCCCGAGCTCGGTCAGGCTGGTGGCTTCGGCGCGGCGCTCGCCAATCTCCCGGAACGTGCCGAGGCAGGCGGCTGCCTGCTCGCCCGCGACAATGAGATCGCCTCGATAGCGCGCGATCCGAGCCGACTCCATCGCAAGGTAGGCGAGCGGGACGACTGCATTCGGGCCGCACATCTTGCGGGCCTCGTCGAGCCAGCGCTCGGCTGCGTCAGTGTCGCCACGCGCGATCGCGAGCTGTCCGAGGCCGAACAGGCAGGTGACGGTCGCCGGCGACGCGAGGGCCTGGCAACGCTCCAGCGCCTCGTCAAGCAGTTTTTCGGCCCGGTCGTAGTCGCCGGTGTTGGTGGCGACCATGCCGAGCCCGATCGTCGCGCTGGCGACGCCTCGGTCGTCCCCGATCTCTTCGCAGATGTGCAGGCTCTCGCCGTAGAGTGACCGTGCGTGGGCGTGATCCTCGAGGTTGTTGGCGATGTTCGCCAGCGTCAGGAACGCCTGTGCCCGGGCGGCGGGATCGACTTGCCCCGCCTGCGCGATCGCCCGCTCCAGCCAGCCATGCCCTTCCTGGTATTGCCCGCGCATATGCCAGAACGGCCACAACGCTCCCGCCAGCCGCAGCGCGGTGGCAGGGTCGCCGCCGTGGCCGGTGTCGCCCAGCGCCCACGCCAGCGCCGCGCGGATGTTCGCCTGCTCGCGGGTCAGGCGGGCGACCATCGTTCCCGGATCGGACGGATCGGCCTGCTCGGCGAGCTCGATGATCTGGGCCGCCAGCGCCGCGTGGATCGCGCCAGCCTCGCCGCTCGCTTCCAGGCGCTCCAGGGCGTAGTCGCGCACGGTGCCGAGCATCCGGAACCTGACCTCGCCGTCCGGCTCGCTCGTCTGGAGCACCATGCCCTGGTCGACCAGCGCCTCCAGCCCATCGAGGGCGGTGAACGGGTCATCCCCGGCGGCGACGCGGGTCGCGCCATCGAGGGTGCATCCACCGGCGAAGACGGCCAGCCGCCGGAAGAACGTTTTTTGGCTGCCGGTGAGGAGGTCGTGGCTCCAGCCGATCGCCTCGCGCAGGGTCCGGTGGCGTTCCGGGGCGTCCCACGGCCCCTGCGTGAGCAGGCGCAGCCGCTCGCCGAGCATGCCGGCCAGCGCGCGCAGTGACAGCGCACGCACGCGGATCGCGGCCAGCTCCAGCGCCAGCGGCAGGCCGTCGAGCTGGCGGCAGATTGCGACGATGTCGCGTGCATCGGCGTCGGTCAGCTCGAGATCAGCCCGGGCCGCTCCGGCGCGCTCCAAAAAGAGCGCGACCGCCGGCGACGCCGCGAGATCGTCGAGACGTTCGATGGCATCCGGATCGGGAACCGGCCACGGCGCCAGTGGGAGCGCGCGCTCGTCCCGAAGGTGCAGCGGTGGCCGGCTGGTGGCGAGGATGGCGAGATCGGGCGCGGCCGCGAGCAGGCTGGGGACCAGCGCGCGCACGCCATCGAGCACGTGCTCGCAGTTGTCGAGCACCAGCAGCAGCTTGCGTGATTGAAGGTGTTCGCGAATGGCGTCTTCCAGCGGCACGCCGGCGCGCTCATGGAGCTCGAGGGTGGTCGCCACGGCCGATGCCACCAGCGCCGGCTCGGCGATCGGGCCGAGCTCGACGAACGCCACCTCGCGCTGGCCCTGCGCTTCGATCGCGCTCGCGATCTCCAGTGCCAGCCGCGTCTTGCCGACGCCGCCGGGCCCGGTAATGGTGATCAGCCGGGTGGTGTCGCGGGCGAGCAGGTCGAGCGCGGTAGCCATCTCCCCATCGCGGCCGATGAGGGGTGTTGGCGGCTGCGGGATGCGCCGGACCGGCTGGGGCGCGGACCTCTCGGGCGGTGCCGCCCCGGGACGCGCGGCGGCGACGAAGCGGGCGCGGTCGTCCGGCTCGAGATCCAGCGCTTCGGCGAGGAATCGCAGCGTGGCGGGGTGGGGACGCGTCTTCACGCCGCGCTCGAGATCGCTGATCGTGCGCGGGCTGAGGCTGGCGTGCTCGGCGAGCGCCTCCTGCGAGTAGCCCCGATCGACGCGGAACTCGCGCAGCAGCGACCCGAAGGCAGATGACGTTTTTTGCGAGGCGCCCATCGCCCATCTCCCCAGGTCGGTGCCGGCTGCCAGTGAGAACCTTGCGGCCATCCTACGCAAACGGGCAGATCGTCGCAACGCGGGATACGCGCAAGGTGTGGAGAACGTGTGGGGAAGGTGTATGTCGCCCCGCGCCACCCGAAGGCAGGATAGGGACATCGAAACGAAACCTGGATCGTTGTCCACGTCATTCACTTCGGGAGGAAATCATGGCCGAGATGATGCCACCGACAGCCGAGGCGTTCCGCGTGTTTCAGATCGCCGTGCCGGTCGGGGAGATGCCCTACGACGCGCCGGATCGTCAGCGGGCGAAGCTGGCCGTTTCGCGTCTCTCGCCTCGCGAGCGGGAGATCCTGCCGCTGCTGGCCGCGCGCTGGACCGATCGCGAGATTGGCGAGGCGCTGTATATCAGCCATCGCACCGTCACCACGCACGTTTCCAACATCTACAGCAAGCTGGGGATCAACTCGCGGCGCGAGGTCGTGCCGTTCCTGCTCGTTGCCGAGGAGACCGCCGCGTGACCCTCGATCCGGGACGCGCTGTTGCAGTAATCACGTCACGTAGCTCCTGTGGTGACGAAAGTCGCGAGCCGCCACAGGGGGCGGCGCGACAAGTCGACACACAGCTCGTGGGAGCCGGGGGCGATGATAGGATGAGCGCATCGTCGTTCATTCAAGGGGAGGCGCCCGCGGGGCCGAGCCCAGAGGTCGACCATGCCGGATC
>CBFGRG010000169.1:0-6847 GCA_965651105.1 uncultured bacterium
GTGACGGGTAGACATATCAGTAATTCATGCAACCTGCCGTCCGAAACCGAAATCCGTAAACGTGACGATGCTGCGCCGACGAATCACGTGCAGACTGCTGGAGGGTCAGTCCAAACGCCGTTTCGCCCCTCGTGACAGGAGCAGTCACCATGAACACGCAGCAACGGCGCACCCAACTCACGCGCCTCGCAATCGCAGGCGCCTTCCTGCTTGCGGGGCTGGTCACTACCGTAGAGACCACTCTAGCCGGACCACCGTACGTCGACGCGGGCGGGCCGGGCGGAGGCTCTGCATCCGAAGTGCCGACCCTCGTCGGCTCCGGTCCCGATCGCGAGCTGGTCGTCGCCTCCACGGATGAAGTACCGACGCTCGTCGGCTCCGGTCCCGAACGCGAGATCGTCGCCGATTCGGACGACCAGCACATCGCCAGCACGCTCGACGAGTCCGCCCGGTCGATCGATCTGGCAAACCTGCTGCCCGGTAGCATCATCGCTAGCGGAACGGTCGATGAAACCGCGCGGTCGATCGATCTGGGCGCGATGAGCCCGCAAACGTCGACCACCATCGCGAGCGCGGAGACGACAGACGACCTCCGCTATCCGCACTGAACATCCTTTCTCATCTCCACCCGGGCTGCGGCCCGACCCCCTGATGACCCGTCCGGTGCCATCCATCGGACGGGTCACCCTTGCCAGATCTCGTCCCGCGCGGCACCATCCCCACACATCGATCCAGCGATCAGGGGAGGGTGGCATGGAGGAGAAAACGGCGCGACGCGACGACTGGCCAAACATCATCGTCATCCTCTCCGACGATCAGGGACCGTGGGCGCTGGGCTGTGCCGGGAATCACGAGATTCGCACCCCGACCCTCGACCGCCTGGCGGGTGAGGGCACGCGCTTCGACCGATTTTTCTGCGCCTCCCCGGTCTGCTCTCCGGCTCGCGCCTCGCTGCTGACCGGGCAAATCCCCTCCCAGCATGGCGTCCACGACTGGCTCGCCGCGGGCAACATGCCAGCCGATCCACGCGGCCCGATCCGCTATCTCGATGGCAAGCCAGCCTACACCGACGTCCTCGCCGCCAACGGCTATACCTGCGGGCTCAGCGGCAAGTGGCACCTCGGCGACAGCCTCGCGCCGCAGCACGGTTTCTCCCACTGGTACGCGCATCAACGGGGTGGCGGCCCCTACTACAACGCGCCGATGATCCGCGACGGCACGCCGTACGAAGAACCCGCCTACGTCACCGACGCCATCACCGACGACGCGATCGGCTTCATCGAGTCGCAGGCCGATGCCGGCGGACCGTTCTACCTCAGCGTCAACTACACCGCGCCGCACTCACCGTGGATCGACAACCACCCGCGCGAGATCGTCGATTCGTACGCCGATTGCCCGTTCGACACGATTCCTCGCGACCCCATCCACCCATGGTCGGTGCCGGGGTTGGCGCCGGAGCCGGAATCCGACCGCTGGCGCGAGCAACTCAAGGGATACTTCGCGGCGGTGACGGCGATGGACGCCAACATCGGCCGCATCATCGACCTGCTCGACCGGCGCGGCCTGCGCGACGACACATTGGTCGTCTTTCTCGGTGACAACGGCTTCAGCACCGGTCATCATGGGTTGTGGGGCAAGGGCAACAGCTCGTTCCCGCTCAACATGTACGACAACTCGGTGCTCGTCCCGGCAATTTTCAACCAGCCGGGGAGGATCGCCAGCGGGGTCCTTCGCTCGGAGATGGTCAGCGCCATCGATTTTCCGCACACGCTGCTGACGATGCTCGAGCTGGAGATGCCAAACGCGGCCGACCTGCCCGGTCAGAGTTTCGCGAATCTCCTGTCGGAGGATTCCCATGCGCAGGGCACTGCGCGCGACGAGATCGTCGTCTTCGACGAGTACGGCCCAGTGCGGATGATCCGGACCGAGGCGTGGAAATACGTGCATCGCTACCCGTACGGCCCGCACGAGCTGTACGACCTCGTCAACGATCCCGGTGAGCACGAAAATCTGGTCGAGGCGGCCGAGCAACAGGACCGCGTCGAGGAGATGCGCGGCCGGCTGGAGCAGTGGTATCACCGATGGGTCGACCCGGCGATCGACGGCGCCCGCGAGGCGGTCACCGGTACCGGGCAGGTCGATCGCGCCGGACTCGGCGGAGTGGGTCGTCTCGCCTACCTGCAGGGGCAGCGCCTCGAATCCGAAGCCGCGCAGCGAACGCAATCGCTGGATGACCGACGCGCAACGTGACCGGCCTCCAACCAGCTGGATTGCGGACAATTGACGCTCACGGCCCGCTCACGATCAAGAGGTTGATCTGGATTGAGAATGAGGAGTCTCGCGCGATGACAGCAACGATCTGGCCCAGGGATGTCGACCTCGTCCAGGAGTGGTTCGCAATCGACGAGCCGGCACCCGGCGTCTTCCGCATCCAGGAGCCGCTTCACGAGGAGAACGTCAAGTCGTTCCTCGTGCTCGGCACCGACCGCGCCGCGCTGATCGACACCGGCATGGGCGTCGCCGACATCGCCGCCGTCGTGCGATCGCTCACCGACCTGCCGGTGACCGTCATCAACAGCCACGCCCACTGGGACCACATCGGTGGCAACGAGCTCTTCGACGAGATCTGGATTCACGAAGCCGAGGCGGAAGGTCTCGTCAACGGCGTGTCGAACGATATCCTGCGGCCGTGGTTCTCGCCGGACCGGCTGCGAGGACCGCTACCCGAGGGGTTCCGGGCGGAGGCGGTCAGCTACCCGCCGACGCCACCGACAGGCACCTTTACCGGCGGCGAAAAGGTCGATCTCGGCGACCGCAGCCTGGAGGTCATACACGGACCCGGCCATTCGCCAGGCGGCATCGCGCTGTGGGACGAGGTCAACCGGGTCCTCTTCACCACCGACATTGCCTACCCGTGCACGCTCTACGTGTATCGTCGGGAGGACCTTCCAACCTACCTGCGCACCTTCGAACGGCTGACCGCGCTGAATCCGCAACCGGTCGCCGTTTTCGGCTCCCACTGCGATGTGGAGATGCCGGTCGACATGCTGGCCGCCCAGCGCGACGCGATCGCGGCGATCACCGGAGGGTTGGAACCGACTCGCGAGCTACCGGGCGATGTGCTCCGCTGGGAGTTCGACGGCTTCGCGCTGGAGCTGGGGTAGGGGACCGTCACTCCGCGTACACCGTTGCGTTCCCAGGTGGCCGGGAAGCCCAAAGACGGCGAATCCTACACCCCTCGCGGGCCGGCGAGCGCGACGAGGGCCCTGGCCAGCTCCTGGATCCTGTCGTCAATGAACGACACCGTCCAGAGGATGCGATCATCGCGGCCTCCGAACACCACCACCTGGGCGGTTCCGACCGCCTCGCTGCCGAATTGCTCGTACCACGCGTACGGAACGCCGTTGGGTGGCGCCAGGTTCCACGCATGAAGGGTGAATGGCGGAGTCTGGACGTGCTCCCACACGAGCTCGTTGATTGCCTCGGCCATGTCCAGCTCGGGCTTCAGGGTCGCCGCCATCGCGTGCCCGACGGGGTAGATGTCCTGACGATACTGGATCGCCACCGGCATGTGGGCCGCATAATCGGGGATGAATCGCGCATCTTCCACCATCTCACTGGTGGCCTGTCCGATCGTCGGTGGCAACGATCGCAGGATGTCCGGCGAGCTGCCAACCACGCGATCGAGGTCCCACGGCACCACCCCGGCCTGATCGATGTAGGCGAGGCTGTTGTAGTGCCAAATCTGGGACTCGACCCACTGGCGATCGCGGCCGAAGAACCACCGCCACTCGCCCTCGGCGAACGCCAACCGGACCACATCGCTGATCGGCGGCGCGTTGTCGAACATCTGGCTGAACGAGACCTCGGCCACCCCGCGATAGGTGACACCATTCACCGGCCAGGTCCAGTCGACGAACCGAACCCCGGTGGCGACGGCCTGTTGCGGACCCCGCGGCTGCCACTCGTCCTTGTACCAGCCGATCACGACGTGACGGGGGATAATCGCCTGCGCATCAGGGTGCATCCGCGCGTAGAACTCGTAGAGCGCCGGCAGGTGTTCCGTCGCCTCGAGACGCGACAGCTCCTCACACGCCGCCATGGCCCCGCGGGCGCGATCATCCGTCCCCTGAGCGACAACCTCCCGCGGCATCCAGCGCGCGCCAGCCAGCGCGAGAGCGGTGCCGAGCATCGAACGTCGATCGAAGCTGTAGCGACGGTCCATGGCACTCTCCAGGTTGCGCGGGGCGTCGATGACAGTATCGTACGTTCACTATAGCGGAAAGTCGGCCTTTGTGGTAGACGGCTCCCGCTGATCCCCGTCGTGCGTGGCAGGGCGAGCGCCATCTTCGACGATATGCCGCAGCGTATCGACATAGCCGCGGAAGGCCTCTCGTCCCTGGCGGGTCAGCGATAGCCAGGTGCGCGGGCGTTTACCCGCATACCCCTTGGTCACGAGCACGTAGCCGGCATTCTCCAGGGTGGCGACGTGCTTGGAGAGCAGCGAGTCGCTGATCTCGACAGTATCGCGCAGCAGCTGAAACTCCATCCGCTCGGCCGCTGCGAGAGCCGCCATGATCGACAACCGCACCGGGGCGTGGATCACTGCATCGAGGCCGTGACGCGGATGCGACCCGACGCTCATGGCCGAAACACCTTCCACGCGCCGACGAGGCAGGGCAGGGCAGGCAGCAGTGCGACCAGCACCAGCCAAAGACTGAATCCGTCGGGCACGAACGCCTGGCGAAGAAGCAGCGCGACACCCATCAGCACGATGGTACCCACGCCCATCGGTAAATCGAGCCGCGACTGGGCGAGACTCACCACGGGCTGCCGGGCACCGTACCGCCAGTAGATGCCGCCGAGCACGAGCAGCGTCCCGATGATCAGCACCAGCACGGCGATATGGCCAGCGCCGAGAAAGTGAGTCAGGAGGACATACGCTCCCGCAGCGCCGGCGAGGATGAGGCAGAATGCCCCATACCATGCCGATTCGATACGGACGCGACGATCGATGCGACGAATTTGTTCGATGGCAAGTCGTTCGTCCATTCGTTTGCTCCTTCGGTCCTATGCCGTTCTGTGTGCCTGCGAGCAGTGACGCCAATCACTTGAACTATATTCAAGTATATATCCAGCGCGCAAGTGGATCTGGTTGCTGTCGTCACCCGTGCCATCGCTGCGCTACGATGCGTCGCAGCGATCACTGGATTCGTCAGGGGAAAGCACGATGCCACGGCAGGACTACAACAATCTCGCGGAGGCGTACGCACGGCATCGAAGGGTGCACCCGTACGTGCTGGAGGCGCTGATCGAGCAGGGCGACGTCGGACGCGACTCGCGAGTGCTCGAGGTCGGCTGCGGCACCGGCAACTACATCCGGGCGGTCGCCGACGCGACCGGAGCGATCTGCACCGGCGTGGACCCAAGCCGGGAGATGTTGCGGCGCGCTCGCACCGAGGCTGGTTTGCCGATGGACCGGGCGAACGCCAGCCCGCGACCGAACGTCACCTTCATCGAAGGGCGCGGCGAGCATCTGCCGCTCGCCGACCGGCAGTTCGACCTCGTCTATTCAGTTGACGTCATCCACCACGTTGAGGACCGTGATGCCGCCGCGCGCGAGGCGGCGCGAGTGCTGAAGCCGGGCGGCTCGGTGATGGTGGTGACCGAAAGCGAGGACGATCTCCGCAACCGAACGCCGCAGGTGACGTACTTCCCGGAGACGATCGCTGTCGAGCTGGAGCGCTACCCCTCGATCGCAGAGGTCGAGACCGGGCTGCGAGCAGCGGGGCTTGAGATCGGCGCCGAAATCGCCGTTTCGATGCCGATGGAGGTCGACGACATTGCTCCGTACCGGGACAAGGCGTTCTCGTCCCTCCACCTGATCCCGGATGACGCCTTCCGAGCGGGGCTGGAACGCATGCGCGAGGATCTGGAACGGGGACCCGTTTCCGGCGTCCGTCGCTACACCATCGTCGTCGCCCGCAAGCCGGCGTGACGGCTATCCGTAGGTGTTGACCTTGACCGGCTCGATCGTGACCGCGATGCGGGTTTCTCCGGGCTTGTCCATCTTGCGGAGATCGGCCCCGTAGCGGGCGGCCACCTTGTCAGCGAGGAGGTACCTGGGATCGGGATCGATTTTCGCGCGCCCCCGGATCTCCAGCGTGCGGTACGGCGATTCGGGATCCATGAAGAACAGCGTGCAACGCTGGTCGCGCTCGAGGTTCCTGGCCTTCTGCCGCGTGGTATTGATCGAGAGCCTGACCGTGTCATCTTCGACAATGAACCAGAGCGCGGTGGTTTGTGGGAAGCCATCTGGCCCGTTGGTCGTGAGAATCACCGCCTGGTTCTTGTCCAGAAGGTCACGATGGGACTGAGGAATGGTCGCGGTCGTCATAATTCAAACCCTGCGTGGATCCGGACGCGCTGTACCCGCCCGCCGATCCGACTTGCACGATATCCGAATGCACAGCCCTGGAAACGCCCCCGCAATGTGCGTAGGGACCGTGAGGGATGACCCGGATTCCGATTGATGCAAAAGCAGCTACCTTTCTTGAAGCGATGATAGCCGGTGCCACACGGTGCATCAATTCAGTGGAGCTCCAGGCAGATGAAACACCCGCTCCGGCATGGAGCGGGTGTGCGCGCTTCCGTTCGGTTGGGTGGGGGGAGGGACCGGTGACCGATCCCTCCCCGCTGAGCGTCACCCCGCCTCGGCGGGCTGGACCTCGACCTGCACGGCACGGACGACGGTGCGCTCGTCGTACTCGGCGATCTCGCTGTTCCACGCGCCACCACACGTGATCAAGGTCAGCGTCGGCTCCTCCGTCGGCCCGATCACCTCCAG
>CBFGRG010000170.1:0-6841 GCA_965651105.1 uncultured bacterium
CAACACCGGGCTACTGATCGCAACCCCACGCAAACGACCCGGGCGCCGAAGCGCCCGGGTCGTGTCGTCGATCGCTGACGGTGTCAGCGGCGATCAGACGGCAGCGACGCCGTCGAAGCGGGCAACCTGTCCGACCGGCGCATCCAGGCTCGAGAAGAATGCCGAATACACCGCGACGTACATGTTGCCGGCCACGTCGAACGTGACGCCGTGCGGCGCCGGCAGGTTCTCGATCACCGGCTCGAGCGTGCCGTCGCCGAAAACGCGGACCACGCGGCCGGGACCGGGCATCCCCGAGTCGTCCACCGGCGGGCCGGCCAGCTGCGTCGCGTAGAGGTTGCTGTCCGGACCGATCGCCAGCGCGACGGTGAAGTTGAGCGTCCCGGCGACCCGCGACAGCGTGCCGTCGGCGCCGAAGCTCACGATCGAGGGAGCGCCCTCCGGCCAGGTCTCGCCGAGGAAGCCGATGAAGGTGTTCGCACCGGCCACCGCGATGCCCGTGGGCACGGCCTGGAACTCGGCGACTTCAGCCGGCAGCGCATCGCCGCCCGGCAGCTGGCCCAGCAGCGGGTAGGTCGCGATCAGCTCGAACTCGCCCGTGGTGGCATCGACCGCGAACGTCGTGTTCCCGCCGGCGTCGTTCACCAGCAGGCGGCCATCGGCGCCCCGCGCCATCTCGTACAGGTTGGGGTTGACGTCGGTGCCGTCCGGGTTGTTCTCGATCTCGAACGGACCAAGCGCGACGATCTCGGACACCGTGCCATCCGTCAGGTTGAGCCGGAACACGGTGTTCTCGCCCGGCACCTCATCGAGACCGAAATTGCCAACAGCCGCGCCGCCGACGGCGAAGAACAGCTCGCCATCGCCCAACACCGCGCCGGCCGGACCGATGGCCGAACCGGGCCCCACGGTGTAGGACGGCAGCCCCGACGCCACCACGCTTTGGGTGCCGTCCGACGTCACGCTGACGATCTGCCCGCTCGTGCCGCGGGTCGACGCCCCCGGCGGGACGGACGGCTCCTCGATCACCGGAGTCGCGCCCGGCGTGCCCCCCGCTGATGGATCACTGGATGCAAGCACCTCGTCGCCGCCGGCGCCCGCGTCGGTGATGTACAGCGTTGCATCCTCGCCGAGGGCCAGGAAGCGCGGGCTGAACAACCCGCTCGCCACAATCGTGGCGCCCTCCGGCAGCGGCGGCAGCGCAGGCTCGGCGACCGGCGAGGCATCCTGCGCCAGCACCGCCCGGCCGGCGGGGATGCCGGCGGCGAGCCCTGCCGATACGGCGACAGTACCCCGAGCGAACGAACGTCGCGTCATGCGTGCGTCGAAACGACTCATGTCTTCCTCCTGCATGGAATCACGCTGCTACCGGCCACGAAACATCGCAGCCGGTTATGGAGTCCCGCCAGAATCATGCCAAATGCGAAGCGATCCGGCTGTCAGGTCTGGTCACCGTGCGCGACGACCAGCTCTGGCGTCCGGTAGAGCACCTCGCCGCTGACGGTGATCTCTACCTCAACGAGGTACTTCTGGACCCCCGCGAGATCGATATCCATGCCCAGCCCGGGCCGATCGGGCAGGTGGACCATGCCCGCGCCATCGCGCGCGAGGTGTCCGGCCGTGAGGTCGAGGGCCAGCGCCCTGGGCGCCACCGGGAACTCGCAGATCTCGTCCGCATCGTGCCCCGCGAACGGCTGCAGCGATGCCGACAGCGCCAGGTGCGAGGTGAATGTGTGGTTGACGTAGGTGACGCCACGCTGCCGCGCATAGCGAGCGACGTCCGCCGCCGGGGTGATGCCGCCAATCCGACCAGCGTCGATCTGGATGTACCCGATCCCGGCGTGATCGATCAGGTGCCGCGCCTGCCAGGCGTTGTGGCTCCCCTCCCCCGCCGCCATCGCCACCGGTGCCGCCAGCTCGGCCAGCCGCCGATAGGCATCGAATGCGCCGGTGACAAATGGCTCCTCCAGCCACGTCACGTCGCATTCCCGCAGCGCGGCGACAACCTCGCTCGCCCGATCGACGTCGTCGACCCAGATCGTGCCGGCATCGACCAGCAGCGCCGCGTCCGGCCCGAGGCCTTCCCGCGCGGCCCGTACCTGCGCGGCGTCGGCGGCCGCGTCGCCGCGCCCGAACGGTCCCCAGCCGAACTTCGCCGCGGTGTACCCCTCCGCCGCCGTCTGGCGCGCCCGCGTGAACGTCTCCTCCGGGGTATCGCCGAACAGCTGCGACGCGTAGGGGCGTTTGGGAAACGCGCGCTCGAACCCAAGCAGCCGCCAGACGGGCTCCCCGAGGCGCTTGCCGAGCAGATCCCACATTGCCATGTCGATGCCGGACAGCGTGTGGTCAGCCTGGAGCAGGTCGAGGCTGTTCGCGCGAACGAGATCGCCGATGCGACGGATGTCGTCAACACCGTCGAGACGCTGCCCAACCACCGAGTCGCGCACCGGCTTGCAGGCGCCATGGGACATCGGCGCGACCCAGCTCGCGATCGAGGTCAGCGGCGAGGCCTCGCACTCGCCCCAGCCGACCTCGCCGCCCGCCTCCAGCCGCACCAGCAGCAAATCCTGGCTGCCGTCGGCGATATCGAGCACCTCGGGCATCGAGAGATAGAAGAAATCAACGGTGTCGATCCGCATTGCCGTCCCCTCTCTTCGCTACGCCGCTCCAGCATCACGCTCCCACACCGTGAACGGGAACAGCACCGAAAATCCCACCGATGCGTAGAGTCGACGTGACGGCTCGCGCTCCGCGTTGGTTTCCGAGATGACATACGCCTGCTCGCCGCCGAGATCCCGCACGCGCCGCAGGGCATCCCGCAGCAGCGCCTTTGCGTAGCCCTTTCGACGGTGCGCCATCGCTGCCCCAACCGGTTCGAACAGGCTGGTTCGCGATGTCGGATCCCACCAGACGATGCAGTAGGCCGCCAGCTCCCCCTCCGGCGTCACCGCAACGAGATCGAGATCGGGCCGGTAGATCGGCTTCGACCGCAGCCGCGGGTACCCCTCCTCCGAGAACTTCGACGGCTCCCAAACCTCTTGGTGCAGCGCCACCCGGGCTGCGACTTCCGCCGGATCATCGAAATTGACCGGCCGCACCACCGCGCCTTCCGGCAGCTCGGGCTCCGCGAGCGAGCCGCCCAGCGGCTGCGCGTTGAGCTGGAAATCCGTCTCGCCGGTGTCCCGGTACCCGGCCGCCGTCAACGCGTCTCGGGCGACATCGATCGGCGCGATCTCGGTCCGGAACGGCTCGCCCGGCCCGAGGTGCGCTTCGGCCCACTGGATCATGGTGGCGAAGGTCTCGGACGCGCCGGCCTGCGACGTATCCAGGTGGCTCATGAACTCGCGACCGCCGTGGAGCCAGACGAATCCGCGCAGGTCGCCGCGCGCATCCTCGAACAGGCGGATACGCGCGGCCGGGTCGATCGACAGGTTCCCGAACAGGCCCCAGGTGATATCGCCGGGGTGGAGCCCGTTCGCCTCCGATTCGCTTGCGACGGCGGCTGAAATCAGCCCCAACATCCGTGCGAGGTCGTCATCGTCCCGGTACCACCGGCTCGTCAGCGTCGTCATGCATCTTCCTTAATGTGACGAGATTCGTGCGTTCGGCGCATGCGGGGCGGTCCCCCATCGATCGATGGGGGACCATGCCCTGTGCTGCCGCAGGCGTGCCCGGAACGTGACCCGGTCACGGCCCGGCTCGCTCATGCGCCCCATTGCCGATCGTCCCCGCCGGGTCCGGCGGGGACGCGTGTCCGAAAGCTTCGCCTGCGACGCGGTCAGCCGGCTCCCGCGCCGGCGCCTTTGAGTTTTCCGGGCTAGGCGACACCGTCGATGCGGATGACCTGACCCGCCGCCGTACCAGGCGCCGACAGCAGCGACCGCATCGCGATGTAGAGGTTGCCGTCCGTGTCGAACGCCGTGCCGTATGGCATCAGCAGCCCGTCGAGCACGGTCTCGACGGTGCCGTCGCCATAAATGCGAACGATGCTGCCGAGGCCGAACTGGCCCGACTCGTCCGGAGGACCGAAGAGCTGGGTGCCGTAGAGCTGGCCGTCCCGGCCGTAGGTCAGGCCGACCAGGAACGCAAGCCCGCCGGCGACCCCGGTCAGGTTGCCATCGTTGCTGAGGCTCAGCACCGACGGGACGCTCGGTGGCCACGCGTAGCTGAGCAGCCCAATCTGCTTGGTTTCACTGCCGAGCACCAGGCTCGTCGGCATCGACTGCCGCTGGGCGGCGTCGCCCGTGATCTCCTGACCGCCGGGAAGCTGGCCGAGGGTCGGGATCACGACGAGCACCTCGATCTCCCCGGACGACGGATCGACCGCGTAAATGGTGTTGCCGCCCTGATCGCAGGCGATCAGCCGTCCATCGAAATCGACTTCCAGCTCGTGGAGATTCGGGTTGATGTTCTGGCCGTCCGGGTTGTTTTCCTCTTCATAGGGGCCCAGCTCGGCGATCATCGTGACCTCGCCCGTTTCCGGGTTCACGTGATTGACGGTGTTTTCCTCCGGCAGCGGATCCACGCCGCCGGCGACGCCTGTGCCGCCCATGGCGAAGTACAGATCGCTGCCGCTCGTGGCAATACCGGCCGGCCCGATGCCGGTGCTGTAGGAGGCCAGCCCGGGCACGAGCACCGACTGCGTGCCATCAGGGGCCACCTTGGTGATCTGGCCCGTATAGCCGCGCATCACCGCGTTCGCCGGCGCTTCCTCCGGCGAGACCTCGGGGGCCGGCGTGCCCTGGGCATTGGGAGGCAGCAATACCTCGTCGCCGCCAACGCCGCACTCGGTGATGTAGAGGGAGCCATCGTCACCCATGGCGAGGAAGCGTGGATTCAACAACCCATCCGCGACGACGGTAGCGCCTTCGGGCAACGGCGGCAGCTCATCCTGCGCCATCGCCGCCCGTCCGGCCGGAAACCCGGCGGCGAGCGCAACCGACGCGGCAACGCTGCCGCGGGCGAAGGTTCGTCGCGTCATGCGTGGTTCGAAACGGCTCATGCGGTTCTCCTGTCGATGTTGACATCGCTGCGGCCTGCGGCGAGTCACGGGTATCGATCGTCCCCCACCCGTATGATGGCAGAAATTCCGGTGACGTGACGGATCGGCCAACGCCCTGCCGTCCCGCCCGTCCGTTTGGCGCGGGGGACGATCCCGGACGATCCCACCACGGCATCACCCGGCACCACCCGTTGGCGCGAAGCCTCTCGGGGATGATTGCCATTATCACGCTGTCTCGCGCGATTCTCCACACGAAGCAGCCGCGTGGTGGGCGGCGAGCCCGGTCTCGTCCTCCGCCGGCCCGATGTACCAACATCGCCGTCAACCCGGGAATCGCCCTACCTCGACCCGGCCAGGACCTGACGCACCCGATCCCGGACGATCTCCACGTCGTCGTCGCCCAGCGCAACCGGGTTGACCATCAGCGTGTCGAACTCCGCCCGGGATTCCGCCAGCGCGACGGCGGGCTCGCCATCCATCAGCCGGTTGAGCGCCTCGTAGGCCGTGAAGCCGACGATCTCCGGGTCGAGGTCGATCGACAGCAGGGGCACCGCCCTGTCCTCGCAACGAACCGCCACGCCCGCGATCTCCCGCAGCGGCGCGGCGATCTCTCCCAGCATCGCCTCCCACCGGGCGCGCTCGGCAGTCTCGTCCTCGGCGACATAGTGACGCAGCGCGACGATCAGCCCGGCGATCTCCTCCCGTCCGACCTTGCTCGACCGGCCGATGCCATGGTGCGGGATACCGCGCAGCTCACCGGCTTCGACCTGCGCGCGGCGGGTCCACGTCGGCAGGCGCACGTCGAGGTCGAGCTGCTGCAGGCTCACCGACGCGACCAGATCGGCCCGCCCCGCCAGGATCCCGCTCGCCTGTGGTCCGCCGATCGCCTTGCCGCCCGAGTAGACGACGAGATCGGCGCCCTCGGCGATGAAGCGCTTCAGGTTGCTGCGCGGCGGCAGGGCGGCCGAGGCGTCGACGATCACCGGCAAGCCGTGGCTATGGGCGATCTCGGCCATCTCCGGCAGCGAGAGCGTGCCGGGCGTGTCGAGGACCGGCCAGAAGAGCGCCGCGGTGCGCTCGGTGATGGCGGCTTCGACCTGCCAGGGGTAGGTCCCGCCAGCGCCCGGATACCCGAGGTAGCCGGCCTCGACGAAGGTGATCCCCGCCGCGCGAACGGCGTGGTCGTAGGCATTTCGATGCCCTCGCTGGACGACGACTTCGTTCTTCAGGCCGGTCGTGTCGGGCAGCTGGTCCATCGCGGCGGGGTCGAGCCCGGCGACACAGGCGGCGGTCGCGAGGGTCAGGCCCGCGGCGGCCCCGGCTGTCACGTAACCCGCCTCGGCGCCGGTCACCTCGGCGATCACCTTGCCGGCGGCCTGCTGGAGCTCGTCCATGACGACGTTGCTCTCGGCCGCCTCGGTCATTGCCGCCAGCACCTCGGGCGCCACCCGGTTGCCACCCAGCCGGGTCAGCGTCCCGGCGGCGTTGATCACCCGGCGCACGCCGAGATCTTCATAAATACCCATTTGTGTCTCCCACGCTTTCCCGCTCGAGTACGGCGCTGCCGGCCGCGTGTGATCGAGGAGCCCCTCGACCATCGGGCCGGCGATGTTGTCTCCATCATTCACGGAACCCTCGGCCACGCAAGCACCGCCGGCCGAACAGCTCAGATGTTTGCCAGAACCTATTGACACCTTTCCAGGGACATGGATACTCAGCCGGAATCTCAGATTGTGGCTTGGGCATTCCGGGGCTGGTGATTACTGGATGAAGGCTTCTGCTCAGACGGCTGGATCGGCAACGGCAAATGCCGAGCTTGCTCACGCTGCCGATGCACGC
>CBFGRG010000171.1:0-6827 GCA_965651105.1 uncultured bacterium
GAAGCCGGCTGATGAGCCGTCATGTAGCACCGCCGCTGTGGCGGCATCTCCGCACGGGCCGCCACAGGGGCGGCGCTACGAATGGACTTCTATCGGCAACTACTCATCGGCGATCACTCCCCGCCGCCGGAGCTCATCCACGACGTATTCCGTCGGCACGGCGAACCGAACGTGGCCGTCAACGCCTCGGGTCGTCTCTGCCATGAACAGCGAGTTGAGGATCGCTTCCTCGACCGCCTCCTGCACGGCGTGAAAGAGCGGGTCGATCGCCCTGCCGATCACCGGTGTCCCCTCCCCGACCGAAAACGCGATGCCGTAGTCGCCACTGCCATGCCGATAGTCCGATCCGGTCCGCGCCATGCCGAAGACCGCTCGCGTCGCCAGCCGGGTAAGCTGGCGGGAGTCCAGCGGAGCATCGGTCGCGACGACGATCACGCACGAATTGCCGGACTCACGGTCGTCATCCGGCTCGACCAGTCCGGCGGACCGCAGCGCCGCCTCCTTCTCTATCGGCACCCCGAGCACCGACAGGGTACCGCCGAAGTTCGACTGGACGAGCACACCGACACGCGCGCTGCTCCGTGTCCCCGGTATATCGACCACCCGCGAAGCGGTTCCCATGCCAGCCTTGAACCCAAGTGAGCTCGTGCCCGTGCCGGCGCCGACGCACCCCTCCGCCACCGGCCCATCGCTGGTCTCCCGCAGCGCGGTGAGGACATGCGCCTCGGAGATGGGGCGCGAGCGAATGTCCGAAAGAAAGCCGTCATTGGTCTCACCGACGATCGGGTTGACCGACTGCATCTGCTCATTGCCGGGCAGGTCGAGCATGTAGCTCACAAGCGCGTCGGCCGCCTTGAACGCCGAGAGGGTGCCGGTCAGCACGATCGGCGTCTCGATCTCGCCCAGCTCGGCCAGTTGCGTTGCGCCAACCAGCTTGCCGTAGCCGTTACCAACAAAGAGGCCGGCCGGCAACGAGCCGCGCTCGCGCAGCTGATCCGGCACGATCGCGGTGACGCCCGTGTTCAGGTCGGGCTCTCGCATCACCGTCACCTGCCCGACACGCACGCCGGGAACATCGGTGATTGCATTGAGCTCCCCGGGCCCATACTGCCCTGGGGCGATGCCGAGCTCACGGGCGCGTCGACGTACGATGGTCATTTGGGGTCATCCTTTTTCGTGGCACCAACCATGATGTTGGCTCAACTGGTCCGGTGATCGCACCGGCGAACAGGAGCGATAGCATCATGCCGCAATCCGACCGGGCGAGACAGCTTTATCGGCGCTGGATGGAGATGTGGAACGGCGATCTCGACGCCGCCCCGGAGATATTCTCGGCGGACTGTGTCGCCCATCCGGCGCCGACGTCGACCGGAGAGCCGCCAGTCTATCGCGGACCGGACGAGATGCGCCGGTTCGTCGAGCAGGGACGCGCCATCTTCAGCGAGGTGGCCTTTCGCCCACTGGACTCGCCGATTGTCGATGGCGACCGCCTCGCCTGCCGCTGGACCGGCGAGGGCACCTATGGCGGCGGCATGCCCGGCGCGACCGCGCCGCCCGGCACGCCGATCTCGTTCAGCGGCATTGACGTCTGGCGGATCGAGGACGGCAAGGTGGTCGAGTACTGGGTCGCGTCGGATGGTTTGTACCTGATGGCGCAACTCGGCATTGGCGGGTAGTGCCGCCACAGGGGCGAGGCAATGGCGGACCGGATTTCTTGCCTGCCGTATCAGTCGCCACCGGCGAGGTCGCGCATACCGTGGCGCATTCCTTCGCTGAAGGTTCGGACGATCGGCTCCAGCGGCGAGTCCTCGTAGGCGGCGTCCTCCGGAAACTCGACATTGAGCGCGAAGGCGAACGCCGTCACCTCACCGTCGACATCGAGCGCGCCGGCCATGCTCATCGCCAGCAGCGGCGGCGGCTCGACCATGCCGCTCTTGCGGTAGCAGATGGCGTCGTTGGGCCACTCGCTCCCCTGCAGCAGATCTTCCTCGCGCATCAGCGCCAGGAAGCGATCGGTCGCGTCGCCCAGCGCGCGCTCGGCGACAGCTGCCTGATAAAAGCGAGCGAGATCAGCCATCGCGACGAGCGATGCGTTGACCTGTGCTCCTGGGTTCTCCTGCCAACGCCGGTACAGCGATCCTGTCGACTCCGGCAGGGTCGCGTTTGGTAGGCCAAGTGCGACAAGCAGCTGGCGCACCCGCTCCACGCCGACCGTTGCCATGACCAGGTCGGTGGCGGTGTTGTCACTCGCGCCGATCATCGCCTCGGCGGCTTCCTGCAGCGACATCGTTGCGCCGTCGGGCAGTTGCTCGGTGACAACGCTGCTGTCAACCCGGTTCTCCGGCAGGATCTCGACCCGCGCGTCAGGGTCAACCTCCCCGGAAGCGACCTGCCGGGCGTACTCGGCGGCGACAAACGCCTTGAAGGCGCTTCCGACCTCGAACGGCACGTCCGCATGGAAGCCGACCACTTCGTCGCCACGGGCGACAGCGAAGGCAGCCTGGTCACGCAGCGGCGCCCATCGCCGGCGCATCTCGCCGGCCCACATTTCGAGATCGATCAGCATGGTTCGTCACACTCTCCACCAATCCGCCCGGAAATATCCCGGGCCCAGGATTCGAGGCTACACGATCACGCATGCTGCGTCGGGCGAATGCGGTCGATCGCCGGGGCGACGTGACGAGCGACGGACACGATGTCGCGCGTCGGGATCTCGCGCCACGGGCGCCTCGGTGCCGGGAACGGCGGCCATCCGGCAAGCCACACTCGCACGACAACCAGGCTGAGAAGCGGCAGCAACACGATACTGATCGCGGCGACCGCGGGAAACAGGGTGCGGTCGAGAAAATAGACTGCCACGGCGAGCGCGATCGCCAGCGCGAGTCCGAGCGCGAACGACGCCAGCGCCGACATCCGAAAATCACCCCGCAGCACCATCGTCTGGCGCAATGCCTGCCAAACCGGCCCCGCCGATCGCGGCACGAGTCGGGCGTTTTCGAGGAGGAAGCTGACCAGCGCCGTGCGGCCGGCGCGTGGATCGACCGCGGCCAGCGCTGCCCAGGCATCAACCGCACCGCGCCAATCCCACGCCGTGAAACGACGCTCGCCGATATCGAGCAGCCGCCGGGCAACATCGCGATGGTCACCGTCGCGGTCGTGCCGGGCGAGCCCGGGCGCCACCGCGATCAAGGCGTCGGCATTGCGGGTCCGCAGCGCCGTTTCTGCCAGCAGCCGCCATCCTTCGACCGACTCCCGGTCGAGCGCCAGGACGCGATCCGCCTGGCGACGGACATCGCGCCACATCCGCGGGTCGTTCGGATAGCGGCGGACCGCGTCGAGCAACGTGCCGGCGAGCGCACGCTGGATTGCAAGTGACTCCGGCCGGCGGTTGGCGGCGCGAGCGAGCGCGCGAGTGGCGTCATCGAGCAAGCCGAGCGCGCGAAAGGCAACGCCGATGCCATGGAGCGCGATCGGATCGTCCGCGTCGCGCGCGAGGGCATCACGAAAGATGGCGATACGCTCGCGGATCAGGGCCTCATCGAGCGGAACGGTCTCCTCCGCATCGGGAAAGACGACCAGCCAGCTCCCGCACCAGGCGCACTGATCGAGTCCCGGCTCGCGCGGAGCACCGCAGACCGGGCACGTCGGGACCGCACGGGCGGTCAAAGCCTGCCCTGCATGGCGGGACGCAGCCCCGCCGCCGAATGAGGTCCAGGACCGGTGCGCAGCGGCTCGGTCATCCCCGCCAGCTCGCGGTAATGCTGCCAGATACGGACCATCGCAAGCGTGTCGCGGCGGCAGTACATGCGGAGCTGCTCGAACGCCTCGGCGGGATCGATCCCTTCCGGGGGCGCCTCATCGACGACACACTGCTTCCAGCGCAGCGTCGCGACTGCCCCGTGGCCGATTTCGAGATCGTCGTAGGCGAGCTCCGGCGCGACCACCGGCAGAACCTTCTTGATCGACGTGCTGCCGCCGAAGGCCGGGTGCACCCACAGGCCACGGCTGATCGGCTCCATCAGGTCAACCATGCGCGCGTTGAGGTCGTGCAGGAAGTCCGCCAGATGCGGCACCGCCTCGGCCAGCTCGGTGTTGCGACTCCCCTCGAACCCCTTCCACCAGACCAGCACCGAGCCGTCGTCGCCGATATCGCGCCGCAGCGCCTCGGCCAGCGGCAGGATCGGCGGCTCACCCGCGTCGGTCCAGAGGAACTCGCGGTGCTCCATCTCGCCGTTCTCGTGGAGCACATGGATCGAGTACTGGAACGGCACCTGCTGATAGGGCCAGGTGCCCGAAAAGAGCGGCACCGGCGTCTGGAACGTTTCGTAGTCGAGGAACCAGCACGGAAAGCGAACGGTCTCGACGAACTCGCGCAGCCGGGATCGCTTCACGCGCTCGCGGCCAGTGCGGGCGGCGTCGATCTGCCAGCGCTGGCGAGCCGTCAGCTTGAGATCGGCAGGCCAGTCGACGAGCCGGCGGACGCCCCGATCGAGCGCCTCGGCCAGGCGCGGCTGGTTGATCGAAACAAGATCGTAGACGGTACCACCCTTCGGAAAGCCGGGGTGGAAATGGTTGAAGGTCGGGCAGCGGCGGCCGCGCGTGGTTTGATCGCAGGCACATGGTGGGCATTCGGGCTGGCCGATGGTGCCGCGGGCGCCTTCGATGGTCTCGCGGACCTCGCGGCGATGCGCGCGCAGCCAGTCATCCATCGGTCTCTCGACGAAGAGACTGTCGAGCTCGAGGTGGCCGTTACGCCGGTAGCGCCGGTCGAGGTGCTGGATCGCCACGCGCCGGATTCGGTATCCGGCCTCGCTGAAGGCCAACGCCCGCACGGCGAGAGCGAAGCGGCGCTCGGTGCTCGGCGACGTGGCGGCATCGACGTCGATCAGCGCCCAGCCGTCGCCCTCGCGCAGCAACAGGTCAGCACGAGCGTGGAGTCTCCCGGGAGCCACCACGGCGGCGTCGAAAAGGATCGTCGCTCCAGCGGCAACTGCCTCCTCGGTCGCGCGCGCCGCTTCTGCCGGATCGTCGATCTCGATCGCGACGCCGTTCGAATGGCGCTGCCGGGCGATCGCAAGAACGCGGCGCGTTTCCTCCGCGCGGCGGAGAGTCGATTCGGAATCGGGAGGGACGATCTCGGGGCGATGACAACAGGCCCAGGCCCACGCCGGGCAGGTGCGGTGCGCGAGAACCAGCGATGCGGTCAGATACGTCGAGATCCCCACGATTCCACTCATGCGCCATCCATGACAGTAGTGTACGTACTCTCTATACAACGCTTTCGAGTATAGCAGGTGGCGGCGCGGTGTGGCATCCGGAAGCCGCACGCCCAAATGGTGCACGGCACGCCGTCGCCACAACGCCCATGCCGTACTCTTGGGACAACACAATCCGCCCTGTCACGAAGGAGCCCACCATGCCGCTCGTCACCGCCAATCCCGCCACCGGTGAACAAATCGCCACCTACGACGAGATGTCGCCCGAGGAGATCAGCCAGATCGTGGACCGCGCCCACGAGGCCTGGCTCGACTGGAAGACGACGACCTTCGACGAGCGGGCTACCCTCGTGCGCAGGCTCGCATCCGTCCTGCGCGAGGACAACGAGCGCCTCGCCGCGCTGATGACGCTGGAGATGGGCAAGCCGATCGCGCAGGCCCGTGCCGAGATCGAAAAGTGCGCGATCGGCTGCGAGCACTACGCCGAGCACGCCGAATCCGACCTTGCGCCAATGCCCAAGGAAACCGACGCCAGCAAGAGCTACGTCACCTTCCGGCCGCTCGGGGTCGTTCTCGCGGTCATGCCGTGGAACTTCCCCTTCTGGCAGGTGCTCCGCTTCGCCGCGCCCGCCCTGATGGCCGGTAACGCCGCCGTGCTCAAGCACGCCGAGAACGTCACCGGCAGCGCCCTCGCGATCGAGGAGCTGTTCCAGAAGGCCGGCTTCCCGGACGGGCTCTTCCGCACGCTGCGGGTGAAGTCGAACAACGTCGAGCCGATCATCGCCAACCGGAAGATCGCCGCCGTGACGCTGACCGGCAGCACCGCCGCCGGGCAGGCGGTCGCGGCCGCTGCAGGGGCACACGTCAAGAAAACGGTGCTGGAGCTGGGTGGCTCCGACCCCTACCTGATCCTGGAGGATGCCGATCTCGGCAAGGCGGTCGCCGCCTGCGCCCAGGGGCGCCTGCAGAACACCGGCCAGAGCTGCATCGCCGCCAAGCGCTTCATCGTCGTCGACGCGGTTCGCGAGGAGTTCCAGCAGCGGATCGTCGAGGCCTTCAAGGGCTACTCGATGGGGGACCCGACCGACGAGGCGAGCGACCTCGGGCCGCTGGCGCGGATCGACCTGCGCGACCAGCTGCACGAGCAGGTGCGCCAGAGCGTCGATGCCGGCGCGGAGGTGCTGCTCGGCGGCACCCTGCCGGAGAGCCCCGGCGCGTGGTACCCGCCGACGATCCTGACCAACGTTGGGCCCGGCATGCCGGCCTATGACGAGGAGATGTTCGGCCCGGTCGCCGCCATCATCGCCGCGACGGACGAGGAGGACGCGATCCGGATCGGCAACGACACGATCTACGGTCTCGGCGGCGCGGTCTTCACGGAAGATCTCGAGCGGGGCGAGAGGATCGCGGCCGAGCGGATCGAGGCAGGCTCCTGCTTCGTCAATGCCTTCGTCAAGTCGGACCCGCGCATCCCCTTCGGCGGCATCAAGGCGTCCGGCTACGGCCGCGAGCTGGCGGAGTTCGGCATCCGCGAGTTCGTCAACACAAAGACCGTCTACATCGCCTGATCTCCGACGCCAGACACGACATGAATCGAAACGGGGCGGTGCT
>CBFGRG010000172.1:0-6794 GCA_965651105.1 uncultured bacterium
TGTCATCCTGAGCGACGGGGCGCAGCACCGGAGTCGAAGGATCTCTGGCGCTCGGACAAAGCGACCAGGCCGGCAAGAGCTCCTTCGACGACACGCCCTGCGGGCGTTCCGCTCAGGATGACAAGGGGGCGTTGGGGGCAGGAATCGTTTGGCGGCTGTCATCTGTCATGCAAAACCCGCCCCCTCTGGCGGGCGCCCCACCGGAGGACGGACCCGCCGGGGCTGCTGTGGACCGCGAGGGTGAAAGCCGACGTCGTGTCGATCGCCGACGTCGGCTTTCGGGACATGACAGCGGACTGGATGGGCGCGAGCGACGCCCTGCCTGAGCCTGCTGTCGGCGCCTCCCCTACGCCATGTCGCCACCTTTCGCGGGCGCGATGATGGTGTCGATGAAGGCGGTGGCGATCTTTTCGTAGCCGGCGTCGTTGGCGTGCAGGCAGTCCGGACCGCCGACAAGATCGTCCGGGCCGAGCTTGCCGAAGGTGTCGGCCACCGTCACCTGCGCGCGCTCGGCCACCTGCCTGATGATGCCGTTGAGCCCCGGCGTCACGCCCGGCATGCCATTCAGGACCAGCTCGGCATTGTCCGCGACATCGCTGTAGTCGCAGCCGACCAGCGCGTTGTAGTAGGTCATCACCGCGATCTCGGTGTTCGGACCGGCTGCACCCCGCAGCTGCATCAGGATCGCCGTCAGGTTCCGCTCGATGGTGTCCAGTGTTTCCTGCACGGCGCCGGGACAGGCCAGCGTGACCGCCTCGGCGCAGGGGCCGAACACGCCGGCGACGGCGTCGTTGCCGCCGATGTCGATGGTGATGACCCGAACATCGTTGCCGGTCTCGTCATCACCGTTGCGCCGCTCGAGGATGTCGATCGCGGCCGGCATCTGTGTTTGGAGGAGCGATTCGGTGGTGGCGCCGTTCTCGCCCAGGTTGAGCAGCTGCAGCTCGGAGCATGGCGCTTCGCCATCCGGTTGACACGGCATCTGCTCGCGGAGGGCCTGGTGGACGCGCGGCACGTAGCCGGTGGTGTCGGGGTCGGAAGCGCCGGTGCCGAATGCGAGTGAGTCGCCGAGCGCCAGGTAGATCGGCGCGTCAGAGGCAAGGCCGAGCGACGGATCCGGCGCGGCCGTGGTGGCGCCGGCATGGGCGATCGTGAGCAGCATGGCGATCAGGATGGCGCGTATCATGACGATCCTCGGTGCTGGACGCGGGTTCTCGCCAAAGTATGCCGTGCCGGTCGGGTCCGGGACGTAGCGACACGCATGGCGCGGAGTGCCGTAGAATCAGGCATCGAGCCGAACGGAAGCGAGGAGAAACCAGCGCGATGCCCGCCTTGTCCTTCAGTGATCGCGATCGACTGGTTCGGGATGCCGGTTTCCCCTTCACGACCGTGCTCATCCTGACCGTCGCCAGCGCGCTCACCGGCGCGGTCGTCGCCCTCGTCACGCAGCGTTTCCTCCAGCGGCGGCAGATCATCGACGTGCTCCCGCAACCGGCGCCGGTTCCCGTCCTGCGGGAGGGCGCGTCCGGTGCGGCCCCGGTCAGGCCCGCAGTTGCGACGGGCGCCGATGGACCGGCATCGCCGCTCGGCGCAGTGGGCGTGAGCCTCTCGGCCAAACGTCTCGCCGAGCTGGAGCAGCTGCTGGTCGAAGACGACGTGGTCGCCGGTGACGGGTCCTCCACCTGCCCACCGGAGTTCCCGATCAAGGCCAACGGGCGCTCCGGTATCTACCACTGGCCGGGAGCGTTCGCCTACGAGCAGACCCGCCCCACTCTCTGTTTCCGCTCCACCGAGTCGGCCGACCGCGCCGGGTTCCGGCCAGCAAAGCGCTGACGGGGGAGTTTCCATGCGCATTCTCATCGCTATGCTGATGTTCCTGCAGGTCGGTACGTTGGGTGCGTCCTCGCAGGACACCTCCCCGGTCGCCGGGACGGCCGCTCCCCCGCTGATTTGGGGGTTCCGTGTGGTGGCCACCTATCCGCACGATCCGGAGGCCTACACGCAGGGGCTGGTGTTCATTGACGGCGTGCTGTACGAGGGCACCGGGCAGTGGGGCGAATCGGAGTTGCGCCGGGTCGATCTCGAAACCGGCAGGATCGTGCATTCGCACGTGCTCAACGACGAGCATTTCGGCGAGGGCATCGTGGTGCTCGATGATCGGATCTTCCAGATCACCTGGAAGGCGGGCATTGCCTTCGTCTACGATCGCGAGTCGTTCGAGCAGGTTGGCACGTTCACGTACGATGGCGAGGGTTGGGGGCTCACGACCGACGGCGAGCGCCTGATCATGAGCGACGGCAGCAGTCGGCTGACATTTCGCGATCCGGAAACCTTCGAGGCGCTCGATGTGGTCGAGGTCCACGATGCCGGTCAGCCGGTGACGCTCCTGAACGAGTTGGAGTACATCGATGGTGAGGTCTGGGCGAATGTCTACCAGACAGACTGGGTTGTGCGAATCGACCCATCAAGCGGCACGGTGATCGGCTGGGTCGACTTGAACGGCCTGAAACAGGTGGACGATCCCCGCTGGGCCGACGCTGGCGTGCTGAACGGGATCGCCTGGGACGCCGACAGCGGCCGGCTGTTCGTCACCGGCAAGGATTGGCCGGAACTTTTCGAGATCGAGCTGGTGCCACCGGCGTAGTGCCGCCCCTTTGGCGGTGGTTTGTCGTGGGCCCCTGCCCGCGCGACCCAGGAGACCCTTATGCAGAGCGCGACGCTCCAGATTGACATCAACAGCGACATCGGCGAGGGGATTGGGCCCATGATGCTCGGGCCTGACAACGACCTGATGCCGCTGATCTCCAGTGCCAACATCGCCTGCGGGTTCCACGCGGGTGACCCGGCGCTGATCGAGCGCACGGTCCACCTTGCGCGGGACAACCATGTCGGCGTGGGCGCACACCCCGGTTATCCCGACCGCTCCGGTTTCGGGCGGCGGATGATGGCGGCAACCCCCGATGAGGTGCGCACGGATGTGCTCTACCAGGTCGGCGCGATCGGGGCATTCTGCCGCGCCGCCGGCACCGAGCTGCAGCACGTCAAGGCGCATGGCGCGCTCTACAATCACGCGGTCCGTGACGCCGCCACAGCCGAAGCGATCGCCAGGGCGATCTGGCAGTACGACCGGAATCTGCTGTTCTTTGTGCTGCCGGGGTCCGAGTTGGAGGCGGCCGGGGCGACGGTGGGGCTGCGGCTGGCGCGCGAGGCGTTCGCGGACCGCGGGTACCTGCCGGACGGCTCGCTGGTGCCTCGCTCCCAACCGGGGGCGGTCATCACGGACCCGGCGGAAGTCGTGCAGCGGATGATCCGGCTGGTGCGAGATGGTGTGGTGGAGACGATCGACGGCACCGATCTGACGGTGGAGGCTGATACGATCTGCATCCACTCGGATACGTCGACCGCGCTGGAGATCGCCCGCGCGCTGCGGACTGGCTTCGAGGGTGCTGACATCCTCGTCAAGCCGGTCGGCGCCTCGTCCCAATGACCGGCACGCCGACGATCGTCCCCCTCGGCGCGACCGCCCTGCTGGCCCGATTCGGAGACCAAATCGACGCCGCGCTGACGGCGCGGATCGCGCGGCTGGTCGCCCGGCTCGACGGCGCGGAGGGCATTGTCGACCTCGTCCCCTCCTACACCACGCTGGTGGTGCTGATCGATCCGGGTCGTCTCGTGGTGAGCAAGGCGGCACGCCTGATCGGTGAAATATGGTCGGAGGTCGATAATGATCCGGTCTCGGATGATCAGGGCATGCGAGAGGTTGGCATCCCGGTCGTCTACGGCGGTGAGGCCGGGCCGGACCTGGAGGACGTCGCCCGGCAGGCCGGGTTGACGCCTGACGAGGTGATCCGGCGTCACAGCGAGGCCGAGTACACCGTTGGCGCGCTTGGGTTCTCGCCCGGGTTCGCCTTTCTGATCGGCTTGCCACCGGATTTGACGACCCCGCGCCGGACGACGCCCCGCACGCGTGTTCCGGCGGGATCGGTTGGCATCGGCGGCGCGCAGACTGGCGTCTACTCGTTGCCGACGCCGGGCGGCTGGAACCTGATCGGCCGCACGCCGCGCCGAATGTTCGACCCCTCGGGCGGGACCGAGGGACTGCGCCTCGGTGATCGGGTTCGTTTCGTGCCGGTCGATTCGCCCGATGTGCCGCCCTTTCCCGAAACTGTCCTGACCGGTGCGGAGTCCCCTGTCGCGGGCAGGTGCACGCTGGAAATTGTCGAGCCCGGCGTCCAGACGACGATCCAGGACCTCGGCCGACCCGGGCAGGCGCGATTGGGGATCACGGTCGGTGGCGCGCTGGACCGCTCGGCGTTGGTCGGCGGGAACCGGCTGCTCGGCAACCCGGATGGGGCTGCGGCGATCGAATGGGTGTTGCTGCCGCCGGCGATGCGGGTTCATGCCTCCTGCCGTGTGGTGCTGACGGGCGCCGACCCAGGTTGGCGAGTCGACACGAAGCCGGTCCGGGTCGGCGAAGTGATCGAATTGGCTCCGGGTGATGTGCTGCGGGCGACGCCGGGAGGCGGGATGGCCGGGGCGCGGGGGTACGTTTGCGTCGCGGGGGGCATCGATGTGCCGGTCGTGCGCGGGAGCCGGTCGCTCGACCTCGCGGCTGGATTCGGCGGCTGGCTCGGGAGGCCGTTGCGGGCGGGGGATCGGCTGGGATGTGCTGAATGTTCGGATCATCTGGAATCGGTTGATATTGCGGTCCCGTGGAAATGTGCTGATCCTGCCGCGCGGCCGTTTCGCGTGGTGCGCGGCCCGCAGGCCGATCGCTTTGACGAGGTGGCGTGGGAGGCGTTTCTCAACCAGGCATTCACTGTCGATGGGCAGTCGAATCGGATGGGATTGCGGCTGAACGGTCCTGCGCTCGTGCCGGAGGGCGCTGATCTCATCTCCGAGGGTGTCGTCACCGGCGATATCCAGGTGACTGGGAGTGGTCAGCCGATCGTGCTGTTGCCGGGCCGAGCGACCATCGGTGGCTACCCGAAGATCGCGACGGTGATCGAAGCCGATCACGACCGCCTCGGGCAGCTCCGGCCGGGTGCGACGATCCGGTTCGCGGAGGTTTCGCTCGACGAGGCCGCCGAGGCGTTGCGCGAGTGGCGCCCTTCCGTCTACGGTGGCCTGAGCAGCGACGAGGAGCCGACGATGTCCGACGACCTTCAATCCGCCGACGACTGGACGCCCGACGGGGTCATCCGGGTGATTCGCGAGCTCGCCGATCACGAGGTGACCGCGTTTTCGCTGCGCGTCGAATCGGCCGGGATCGAAATCGCGATCGACCGGGGCGGTGGCCTGCCGGAACGCCTCCCTTTCCCTCGCCAGCGGCATGCGTTTCCAGCGGTATCCGACTCGGTGAGAGAAGGTTCCGTTACAGATATTCCGAGAACGGATGAAAGTGGCGGCGTGGTTGCTCCCCTGCTCGGCACCTTCTGGCGGCGTCCGTCACCTGAGGAGCCGCCCTTCGTCGAGGTCGGCGATCGCGTCGAGGCGGGACAGACTGTCGGGACGATCGAGGTGATGAAGACGTTCAGCGAGATCGCCTCCCCTGCCGCCGGCGTGGTCGCGCGGGTACTGGTCGAGGATGGTGCGACTGTCGAGTATGGCCAGGTGTTGATGGTGCTCGACCCGATCGAAGGCTGATCGGCGATGGACGATCCCGGGGTGGAGGTGCCGAAGGAGATCGTGACCGAGCGGTTGCTGCTGCACGTGTACCGCGAGGTGGACAGCGACCAGGTGTTCGAGGCGATCGAGGAGTCCCGCGCCGAGCTGGAGACCTGGATGCCGTGGGCGAAGTACATCCAGGATGCGGAACAGTTGCGGCAGGGAGTCCCCCACGAGCTCGAGTTGTGGGAGGCCGGACAGAACTACGGCTACACCATCCGGCGGCGGGAGGATAACCGCTTGCTCGGCAGCATCAACTATCAGGATCCGAACTGGACGGTGCCGTCGTTCGACCTCGCGTACTGGATGCGCACCTCGGAGACCGGCAAGGGGTATGTCAGCGAGGCCGTGCGCGGTTTGGTCCGGGTTGCGTTCGGCAAGCTCGGAGCGAGGCGGGTGCACATCGCCTGCGACGAGAACAACGCCCGCAGTGTGCGGGTGGCGGAGTCATGCGGATTCCGGTACGAGGGGCGCATGCGTCACGACGACCGTCTGCCGAGCGGCGAGCTCAGCAATGGTCTCTACTTTTCGTTGATCGACACCGACGAGGCCGTGCAGCGGCTGCTTGCGGAACCGGAGCCGGTATGACCCGTCCGCCCATTCCCGACCGAATCGAAACCGAGCGGCTGGTGCTGCGGCGGCCGCGCGTCGAGGACGCCGAGGCCGTGATCGACGCGATCGACGAGTCCCGCGCCGAGCTGACGGAGTGGATGGCGTGGGCGCCGTACATGCGCACCGTCGAGGATGCGCGCAACTGGGCCAGGCGGGTCGGTGATGCCTGGGACGATCCCGAGGGTGTCGATCTGCCGATCGGTATCTTCCTGCGTGAGAGCGGGCGGTTTCTCGGTGGCACCGGCTATCACCGCGCGACGTGGGAGATTCCATCTGTCGACATCGGCTACTGGATGCGGACGTCCGAGACTGGCAAGGGGTACGTCCGCGAGACCGTGAACGCGCTGACGCGGGTTGGGTTCGAGCAGCTCGGGCTGCGGCGCATGGTGATCACCTGCGCCGCAACCAACGACCCCAGCCGCCGGGTCGCGGAGGCGTGCGGATACCAGTTCGAGGCACGACTCCGCAACCATGACCGCCTGCCCGACGGCTCGCTGCGCGACACGCTCGTCTAC
>CBFGRG010000173.1:0-6757 GCA_965651105.1 uncultured bacterium
AGCAGGTCCGGCGGCTGGCGACGGCGCTGCGCGACCGGCTGACGGAGATCGGCGCGCCATCCGAGCAATTCGACCGCCTCGACCTCGCCACGCTGGTGAGCATGAGGTAGGTCATCTGAGCCAAAACCAGCACATGTGTTCTGCCCTGTCTTTACTGCGAAAGCTACGGGTGGTAAGATGTTTCTGGAAACGGGCCGGTGACAAGAGGTCTGGGACCTCTTCTCTTCGAGAGGAGAGATAGCCGGTTCCCCCGCCGAATCAGTAGTATGTCCGGGGACTGATTGCGAAGATATCCTCTTCTGTTGCGATCAGATCCTTGATGAGGACGTACGACCGTTCATCCTCCCGTTCCCACTTCCTCTGAATCGCCCAACAGCAATAGTCTGCAACTTGAAGGCACGGATCCGACAGGGCAGGCCAATAAGACACTCGCGTATTGTCGGTGCTGCGGCCACACTGTTTGACGACATCCTTGACCGTGCCGCCAATGATCACCTGTTCCTTGTGCGTGCCAATTGAGGCGGCCACCACCAACAGATCGTCGTCTCGCGTGCAACACCTGGGAATCACATGCCTGGCATGCAGATACCAGGCCAACTTGTAGAACTTCTTCATCTCCTGTCTTTCCGGGATCGTCTTGCGCTTCTCCAGGATCGTCGCGTCAACACGGATCTTCATTCGAGAGATGAGCTCAAAAACCCTGTCACGTACCGCCTGCTTGTCGCTCGTCGCGTGGAACGCGTCGATGAGCGGGTGTCCCTCCCACACAAGTTCTCGCCTGAGCTCCAAGAGGGAATCGGCCACGCGACAGTCATCGTCGTCCATAAACACTGATGTCAAGATGAAGTAGCGGGAAGCGCCCTGCTTACTGCGAAAGTCGAAAATTCCGGCTTCATCGACGAACAGGTATTGCCGATCCATCTCATTCCAGTTCGTAGTCCACAAATCTCAAGCTGCCTGTTGGGTTGCCAAACAGCATAGCATCGGCGACAGAGCGTAAACAGAAGAGCCTGGTGGTAAAGAACACCACCAAGCTCTTCTGTGCATCCAATCCGGAGCGTGCTACGCGTTGGCGCTGGTCTCGTCGAGCACCTCCTGGTGAAGCTCGACGAACCGGCTCAGGCCGATCGACTCCAGGTTGGCCAGGTAGCTCTCCCACTCGGCCTCGATGTCGATCTGCCCGGTCACCGCCTGCGCGAACGTCTCGTCCACGAAGGTTTCGAGCTGCGGCATGATCGTCGCGATCTCGTTGGCCTGCTCCTCCGTGAAGTACATCGGCGGCAGGTTCATCGGCTCGGCCGGCGCGTACGGCTCGTACCGCTCCTTCGTCATGTTGTAAAGCACCACCTCGAGGTTGGCGCCGGCGGTGATATTGTCGGGATCCGGCACCACCTGGCTGAGCCGGTACTTCGCCGTCCGCACGCTCGGGCCGTCCTGCGACCAGTGGACATTCTGGCTCGGGATGTTGGCGACGTCAGTGATGCTGTGCCACCACGCCTGTTCGCCATCGATGCCGATCTCCCCCTCGTAGGCCCAGCGCCAATCCTCGTCCTTGACACCGTGGATCGAGCGGGTCGTCGGCTCGATGCGCCCGAGGAAATCGGCCCACTGCATCGCCAGCTCGGGGTTCTCGCACTTGTCGGTGATGATGAAGGTGCCAACGATCGGCGCCTGGTAGGTGTCGTGCATCGAATAGCGGGTACCGTCCGGCCCCTCCAGCGGCGACAGGGCGGTGTAGGAGTCCCACGGGCCGTTCTGGCCGGCGGTGAAGGTCATGAACTCGCCGAACCAGCCAGCCGGGCACGAGCCGAGGATTGCCGTGCCGTCGCGACCGTCGCCGATCGAGCGGAGCTGGTCACGGTCGTTGGTGAAGATGTCCGGTGCCAGCAGCCCCTCCGCGGCCAGCCCGGCGAGGTACGTCGTGCCCTCGCGCCACCCCTCCTGCGCGTAGATCGCCGTCACCGTGCCGGCATCGTTGATCAGGCGCAGCTTGTTGCCGGGGTGGTAGATGAACGAGCCCATGAAGAACTCGTCCGGGCTGCCGTGCCACGCGCCGCCCTGGATCGCGGACCCGGTCAGCGGGATCTCGTCGGCCTCGCCGTTGCCGTTGGGGTCGCCGTCCTTGAACGCGCGCAGGACCTCGGCGTACTCCTCGGTCGTCTGCGGCAGCTCCAGGCCGAGCGTCTCGATCCACTCCTCGTTGATCCAGAGCTTGGCCGACATCGTGCAGTGGTAGCAGTCGTTGATCGATGGCAGCGAGTAGATGTTTCCGTCCGGCGCGGTCGAGGCCACGCGCGCGGCCGGCGTCGTCTCCCAGTGCTGCTTGGTCATCGGGCCATGCTGCTCGATGAGGTCGTTCAGCGGCAGGAACATCCCCTGGCTGCCGTACAGCTGGATCACGGACGGGCTGGGGTTGAAGTCCATGATGATATCGGGGTAATCGCCCGACGCCAGCCGCAGCGTCAGGGCCGCCTCGCGCTCCTCCAGCGGGGCGGTCTGCCACTCGATGTGGACGTTGGTCTGCTCTTCGAGCCACTGGGTGAAGGTGTTGGTTTCGTAGTTTTCGACCGTCGCGTTCTGCACGATCAGGACGCGCAGCGTGGTCGTCTCCTCGACCAGGGGCAGCTGCACCTCCGGCTCGTCGGCCGTCGGGTCGATCTCGGCGGCCGTCGGCGTTTGGGCGAACGCTGGGTGGCCGAAGCGGCTGGCGTAAGCGATACCGGCGCCACCGGCAACCGCGCCCTTGACGAGCCCGCGACGGTTGAGCCGCGCCTGAATCATGTCATGGGACCATGCACGTCGGGTATTGCGTTTCGACATCTCAACCCTTCTCCTGCGATCGCGGTGGCATGACAGCCACGGGCTGCCTCCGGCTGACACGTCACGGTACACAGCGTGCCGCACACAAATTGCGGTTACCATACTGTATACAGTTTCGAGTCATACTAGGTGAGAATCCTAGTCAGCACCCGCAAGCTTGTCAATCTCGATGCGAGCCAGTAAACAGCGCCCCCGGCGCTGGCATTCGCGCAATCCGGCCGGGGTCGGCAACCAGATGCAGCACACGGGAGGACCATCGTGCCAACGACCATCACCGACGTGACCGCCCTCGACATCCGCTTCCCGACATCCCACCTGCTCGACGGCTCGGACGCGATGAATCCTGACCCCGACTACTCCGCCGCCTATGTCATCCTGCGCACCGACCACCCGGACGGGATCGAGGGGCATGGCCTGACCTTCACGATCGGCCGTGGCAACGAGCTCTGCGTCGCCGCCATCGAGGCGCTCGCCCCGCTGCTGCGCGGGAGGACGCTCGAATCGCTCACCGCCGACATGGGCGCCTTCTGGGACATGATCACGGGCGACAGCCAGTTGCGATGGGTCGGGCCGGAAAAGGGCGTGATTCACCTCGCCACCGCCGCGCTCGTCAACGCCGTCTGGGATTTGTGGGCCAAGGCGGAAGGCAAGCCGCTCTGGAAGCTGCTGGTCGATCTGTCTCCCGAACAGCTCGCCGCCTGCATCCCCTTCCGATACATCACCGACGCCCTCACCCCGGAGGAAGCGCTGGAGATCCTCACCCGCAAGGCGCCGACAAAAGCGGATCGCGAGGCGCAGCTCGTCCGCGACGGCTATCCCGCCTACACCACCTCGGCTGGCTGGCTCGGCTATTCCGACGACAAGCTGCGCCGGCTTTGCCGGGAGGGCGTCGAAGAGGGCTGGTCTCACTTCAAGATGAAAGTGGGCAACGACCTCGCCGACAACGTGCGACGGGCGACCATCATCCGCGAGGAGATCGGTCCCGAGCGGCACTTGATGATGGACGCCAACCAGGTGTGGGGTGTCGATGAGGCGATCCATCAAATCGAGCAGCTGGCGAAGTTCGACCCCTGGTGGATCGAGGAGCCGACCAGCCCCGACGACATCTTCGGGCACGCGACCATCGCCAGGCGGGTGGCGCCGATCAGCATCGCCACCGGGGAGCACTGCCACAACCGCGTCATGTTCAAGCAGTTCCTGCAGGCCGAGGCGATCAGCTTCTGCCAGATCGACGCCTGCCGCCTCGGCGGTGTCAATGAGGTGCTGGCGGTCATCCTGCTCGCGGCCAAATTCGGCGTCCCGGTCTGCCCGCACGCGGGCGGCGTGGGGTTGTGCGAATACGTCCAGCACCTGTCGATGTTCGACTTCGTCGCCGTCAGCGGATCGCTCGAAAACCGGCAGGTCGAATACGTCGATCATCTGCACGAGCACTTCGTCCACCCGACGGTCGTGCGAGATGGCCACTACCGCGCCCCCACGGCACCGGGGTACAGCATCACCATGAAGCCCCAATCACTGCGCACCTACGCGTTTCCCGACGGCGCGGCGTGGCGCGAGAACGTCGAGGCCGCCGATGCCCGCGGCTAGATGCTGGTCACGCCCGGTGCGGACCCGGCTGGAGCCCGCGCGTATCGCAATCGGCCCCACCGGCGCCTCGGGTCACGGTCCGGCACCGCCGCGAGGGGATTTCACGACAGCTTGACATCTTCCGCCGGGAGTGGAATCCTAGCCGGAGATTTGTATACAAAACACCATTCACATGCCATCGATCCGCGCACTGCCCACTATCTGACCAGCCATCAGGAAAGGAGCGTGAGGTGTCAGCTCAAGCTACCAAAGACACCGGTGTCGACCGCGTCTTCAACGTCACCAACTACGTGATCCTCTTCATCTTCCTCATCTCGGTCGCCTACCCCCTCATCTACGTGGTCAGCGCCTCGCTCAGCCGCCCCTCCGCCGTCATCAACGGCGAGATGTGGCTCTGGCCGGTCGACATCACCCTCGATGGCTACAAGGCAGTCTTCAACAACCCCCGCATCATCACCGGCTTCCAGAACTCGCTCTTCTACACCGTCGCCGGCACCGCCGTCAGCGTCGTGCTGACCATCCTCGCCGCCTATCCGCTCTCCCGAAAGGATCTCGCCGGCCGCAACGTCATCATGTTCCTGTTCATGTTCACCATGCTCTTCGGCGGCGGCATCATCCCGACCTACCTCGTCGTCCGCGAGACCGGCCTGCTCGACACCCGCCTGGCCCTGATCATCCCGACCGCGCTCTCGGTCTGGAACATGATCATCACGCGCACCTTCTTCCAGGTGACGATCCCCGACGAGCTGCTCGAAGCGGCCCAGCTTGACGGCAGTTCCGACTTCCGCTTCGTCTGGGACAACGTCATCCCGCTCTCCGGCCCGATCATCGCCGTCAACGCGCTCTTCTACGCCGTCGGGCAGTGGAACACCTACTTCAACGCCCTCATCTACCTCACCGATCAGGGGCTTTTCCCGCTGCAGCTGATCCTGCGCGAGATCCTCGTCCAGAACCAGGTCAACTTCGACCAGATCACCGATGTCGAGGAGCTCATGCGCCGGCAGGACCTGCGCGACCTGCTCAAGTACTCCCTGATCGTCGTCGCCAGCGTGCCGGTGCTGATCATCTACCCGTTCGTCCAGAAGCACTTCGTTCGCGGCGTGATGATCGGCTCGCTGAAGGGCTAGGGGAGAACTGTCATGGCCAACGTCAACGTGCCTACACCGACCTCGGCGATCGGCGACGGCGCCGTCCGCGCGATTCCAGCGGTCCCTGCCAAGAGCCGCGTCCAGCGCATGGCCGGCGGCTTCAAGCGCAACTGGCAGCTCTACGCCATGCTGGCACTGCCGCTCGCGTGGTTGATCATCTACCAGTACGTGCCGATGTTCGGCGCACAGATCGCCTTTCGCGACTATCGTCCCCAGGGCGGGTTCGCCGGGCTCTACCAGGCCGAGTGGGTCGGGCTGGAGCATTTCCGCCGCTTCTTCGACCTGCCCAACTTCTGGACCGTGCTGAGCAACACGCTGGTGCTCAACCTCTACGCGCTGATCGCCGGCTTCCCGCTGCCAATCATTCTCGCGCTGGCGCTGAACTACGTCGGCAAGGTCTGGTTTCGCCGCACGGTCCAGCTCGTCAGCTACGCGCCGCACTTCATCTCCGTCGTTGTCATCGTCGGCATGCTTTTCCTGTTCGTCAGCCGCGACGGCTTCGTCGTCCAGATCCTCGAGGTCTTCGGCTACGAGGGCGGCGGCCTGATGGAGAAGCCACAGTACTGGAAGTCACTCTACGTCTGGTCGGGTGTCTGGCAAAGCCTCGGCTTCAGCGCGATCATCTATCTCGCCGCGCTGGCCGGGGTCGACCCCACGCTGCACGAGGCGGCGATCCTCGACGGCGCCAACAAGCTCCAGCGCATGCGCGATATCGACCTCCCGGGCATCATGCCGGTGGCGATGATCCTGCTCATCCTCAACATGGGCACGCTGCTCAGCACCGGGTTCGAGAAGGTCCTGCTCATGCAGAACCCGCTCAACATGTCGACCTCGGAGGTGATCGACACGCTGGTCTACCGGCTCGCGTTCGACTCACCCTTCCCGCAGTTCGCGCTGGCCACGGCGGTCGGCCTGTTCAAGGGCGTCATCGGCCTGATCCTGCTCGTGGCGGTCAACCAGCTTGCCCGGCGCCTGAAGCAAACATCGCTCTTCTAGAGCCGAACCGCGACGCATTCGCACCCGGACGGGAGGCCCTTGTGGCTTCCCGTTTCCGGTTCAGGGGCAATTCGGGCGATGCATGAGGGATCTCGCAGGGCCGCGGACCCCTCGTAGCCCCGGGTCTTGTACCTGCTCTTTCGCCACATCTCGCTGGCGAACGCAAGCAGCGCCCGCAGGGCGCGTCGGGGCGGTCCTCCTCGCCC
>CBFGRG010000174.1:0-6743 GCA_965651105.1 uncultured bacterium
TGTCGCCGAGTGCCCCTACTGCCAGCTCTACCTGGACCAGATACAGCGCACGGCTCGCCTGCTTGGCGGGATGTCCGAACAGGCGATCGGTCCCGCCGCCCGCGACGAGCTGCTTGTTCTCTTTCGCGACTGGAAACGGGGCTGAGTCGTCGTCATCGCATCAACGGAAACCAAGATGTGTGGTCACGGCTGCCCGTATGGGCTAGCTTTATCCCTATACGCGGCGTGCGCGAGCCAAGCGATCGGGGACCGGGCGAACGATGACCGACACTTCACCACAAGAGCGACCTCTGCTCGTCTGCCTGCTGCCGGCGCGCAACGCCGAGGCGGATTTGCCAGGCTTTCTCGAGTGCGTCAGCGGCTTTTGCGATGCTGTCGTCGCGCTCGACGATGGAAGCACCGACCGAACCGCGGAAATCCTCGAGGCGCACCCGATTGTCAAAACCCTGCTGCGCAATCCGCGCCGCGAGGACTATCGTGACTGGGACGACGCCGACAACCGCAACAGGCTGATCGAGGCGTCGGAGGCGCTCGATCCGGAGTGGCTCATCTCGCTCGATGCCGACGAGCGGCTCGACGAGCGGGACGCCACCTCGCTGCGCGAGTTTCTCGAAACGGACGCCCTGCCGGGTTGCGCCTATGGCTTTCGCCATGTCCCGATGCGCGGCGACGCCGAGCACTTCCTGCCGAAGTATCAATGGGTCTACCGGCTCTACAGTGCCGCGCCGGGACAGCGATTTCCGAACCTCAAGCTCCACTTCATCCCGGTGCCGACCTCCATCCCGCGATATCGCTGGATCAAGACGTCGCTTCGGATTCAGCACTTCGGCGGCATGACCTCAGAGCGCCGGCTGCAGCGCTTTCACAAGTACCTCGAGGCCGATCCCCAGCGTACCTACCAGGAGGACTACACGCACCTGCTCGACTCCCCTGATGCTGCCGCGCTCCGTCGATGGCAGTCCCGGCCACCGGGAATGCCGGTGTTGCTCGCCGGTGGAACGGACGACGAGATGGGGAGCGAGATCGACGACCCCGCCGCCGTGGCGCTCTCGGCGATCGTGATTTCGCGCAACGATGAGCGGACGATCGCGCGATCGGTCGCGTCGGTCGTCAATCAGGAGGTGCCGGAGCCCTTCGAGGTCATCGTCGTCACCAGCGGCACCGACCGTACTGCCGACATCGTCCGCGAGCAGTTCCCGGAAGTAACGCTTGTCGAGCTCGACCGGCCGGCGCTGCCGGGCGAGGCGCGCAATGCCGGTCTGGCGGTTGCGCGCGGCTCCTTCATCACCTTTCCTGGTTCCCACATCGAGCTGCTTCCCGGCAGCCTGGCGGCGCGGCTTCGAGCGCATCGCATGGGGTATGCGATGGTGACCGGCGTTGTGACGAATGGCACGCCGACACCCGCGGGCTGGGCCTCGTATTTTCTCGACCAGTCGGAAACGCTGCCGGGACATGCGCCGGCGGAGTTCAACGGCCCCCCCGGCCACTGCTCATATGCGCGGCTGCCGCTTCTCGAGGTGGGCGATTTCCCGGAGGGCGTTCGGACCGCCGAGGATACCGCTGTGAACAGCGCACTGGTGAAACGCGGATACGTCGCCTATCGTGACCCGGGTGTTCGGTTCATCCACTATTCTCCCTGCACCACCGTCCCGCGCCTGCTGCGCCATCATTTCCGTCGCGGCCGGGGCTGGGGCCGGATGCTTGTCACTCGACACCGCGAGCGCGGTCAAATGCTGGACCGTGACTTTGTCCGAACACGACTCATTGACGCCGTGCCAACCCGTCTGAAACGCATCGATCGCAGCGTCCGGCTCGCGCGCCCGGATATCATCGTTGAGTTCGAGCGGGTGCGACCGCTCGTGGTGGCGGGAGCAGTCGCATCGTGGCTGGGCATGTGGTACGAGCTGCTGCAGCCGACACCGGGCAAGCTCGACATCCTGCTCGGTCGCCCAGTCGTGAATCTCCTGCTGGCCGCCGATGATGGCGCTGGCGGCATCAGCCTCGCCCAGGTCGATCACGTCACGGGACAAGCGACGTTACGATCGGTGTCCGGGGCGCTGCCGGTTCCGCACGATGGGGAGATGGTACCGCTCACCGAGATCATCGAGTCGAGTGGTGGGGCGACACGCGCGCTCGATGCCGTGCGCGCTGCAGCGGGTGCAGCGCTGAACGTGCGTGACCTCGAGTGCATCGTATTGCCCGGTGAGGCAATGCGGCGAATCGGCGTTGAGTCCCCGTCCGGCAGTCAGGTGTTGAGGGCGTTGCGCGAAACGGTCGCGATCGCGCGGGGGCTTGGTACGCAGGCAATCCGGTCGACCCTTCCGGCGTGGAGCACCATCCGGACGCTGCGCCGGCTCCAGGCGGAACCTGACGCCTGACGCCGCCGTTGCGCCCACATCTCGCACGTCGGTCCGCGATCCGGACGTAAAAAAGAGGGAGGCCAATGAAGTGGCCTCCCTCTTTTTCGGATGTGATCCTGACTTCGCGGCCGCTCGCTACTGAACGGTCGCCGGGTCGATCGGCACCTCGAAGGTGTTCGGGATCGGGTCGAGACCGGCGAGGTCGTTGATCAGCGCCGCATGGCGGGCAGTCACCAACCCGATATTGGTCATGAGCTGGCGAGCCTCACCCGACTCGATGGCGGGGATGATCGCTGCCAGGAGGCCCGTCTGAACGTTCATGTCATTGGCGACGTCCTGAATGGTGTCGCCACCCTGCAGCCGCATGCTGCGGCCGGCCAGGCCATCAACCATCGCCGAGTTGACACCGAAACCCAACTCCATCTGGGTAGTCAGTGCCTCGAACTGCTCCGCCATCTGGCTCTGGATTCTCCCAAGGAGATCCGGTCGAGGAGCGTTTGGCTGACTGATAATCGAGGTCAGCCGATCGATGATCGACTGGATCCTGGCCAGGAGCGTCTGCAGCGCCTCGAGGATGTTCTGGATAATTACGGCAATGCCGTAGTCCTCATCTGCATCCTGCAGCCGCGCAACAAATCCGGCACCGTTGCGTGCTGGTGCCGCTGCCGCATCACCGCCGAGGCTTCCAGCGTAGGCGACGGCCGCCGTTGCGGACACACCCATTGCCGAGAGCTTGCGGATGAAGCTTCGTCGGTCGACGTCACCTCGCACATAGGCATCGACAAGATCGCGCTTCGTCACGTTGAACCCTCCTCCGGAGCACCGCTTTTGGGCCTGACGCCCTCTGATTGATTGCTGCTCGCGAGCTTTCGCGGCGATAGTCGGCGTCCTGGCCGCGGAGCGAATGCCGTTTGGACGTCTCTCGAGAGTATACACGTCACATTGTGCATAGTGTCAAGTGCTACCGAATTCCTCCCTCCAGGCCTGGCCGGGCGCAGTAAGGCTCCAACCGGAAAGTTTCGCCGCGAAATCGATGGGTCCAAGGGTAGCATCGATGCCGACAAGGCTCTCGACATGCTCGCGTGCGATCGGGGGCGCAACAATATTGTAGTACAGCACCTGATTCAGGATTGGGTCCTGAAGCTGAACCCGCGTGCCGCGCAGCATGTCAACCGACTCGGCGTCAACCGAGAGGCAGCCGTTGCCATAGGTTCGGGCGATCTCCGCCATCTCGGTCACGGTGAGGTCGGTGCGGACATGATCTTCGACGGTGGGGAGCAGGTCGTTGAGGTCGCCCACGAGGTCGCGCCCGTTGGCCGCCTCCGCGACACTCGACATGAGGGACCACTGCCGGTCGATGCGGTCGAGGTCACCCCCACCCTGCGCGACGCGGAAGCGCGCGTAGCCGAGCGCATCATCCCCGTCGAAGTGGTGCGTTCCCTTCGTGAAACGGAGCTCGCCGTTCTTTTCGAGGTCTTCGGGCACCGTGACGGTGACTCCACCGAGCATGTCGACGATCTGGCTGAAGGCGACGAAGTCGATGAGTGCATAGTGGTCGATGGACGCGCCGGTGAAATCCTCGGTAACGAGGATTTGATAGGGAATCCCACCCACCATCAGCGCGTGGTTGATCTTCGACTGCCCGTAGCCGGGGAGCTCGACACGGGTGTCACGCGGGATGGACAGCATCCGGCACGACTTCGTCTCCGGCTCGAACCGCACCAGCAAGAGCAGGTCGGGCCGCACCCCGATGTCGATTGCCGCGCCAGGTCGAGCGTCGACACCCATCAGGAGCATGGTGAAGCCTTCGGCCTCGCTGTCGCCGCCCTGGATACCGGACGCGATGGCGGCACCGCCGGCCATGTCCTTGAAGCCAGAGCTCATCCGGCCAATGCTGCCGATGTCGTCCGTGGCCGGCCGCGGCAGATTGCGAGTCTCGTACGCCTGTTCGAGGACCTTCTGGGCCGGACCCGTGTCAATGGAGATTGGCTGTGCCGGTCCGCCAGGTGAGTCCGCGTCGTCAGGGACCGACTCGTCAGGCGTCTCCTCCTCTTCGAACGTGTTGTCCGTGATCATCGGCGGCGGTGTGCTGATCTCGCGCACTGTCGACAGCATCGAGTTGGCACGGTAGAGCATCGCCGTAACGATCACCAGGATGCAGAGCATCGCGATCGTCGGCACCAGCACACGTTTCCGGCGGTAGAACGGACGCCGTTTGCGCCGACGCCGGCGTTTGCGAGGAGCTGGCCATTCTGTCGAGCCCGGAATCGGTTGGAAGTCGGCCGAATTGTCGGTCTTTCCCGGGGAGTCAGCGTCTTGCCCGTGCTCACCTTGCAGGGCTGGAGCTTCATTATTTGCATCTGCATCAGGCGCCTTGTGACCGCACCGCGGGCAGAAGCGCCAATTCTGGTCGACCGTCTCTCCACAGCCTGGGCAGGTCCGGCCATCGGTCGCAGCCGTGTGCCCCAGGTCACGCGGCTCGTGGGTCGTCATGCTGATTCCTTCACTGTGGTTGGGTCGATCGTCGCATGAAGCGATGGACGACGCACATGAGCACAATATTAGCGCCGTGTTTCAATAACGACAACGCAACGAGTGTTCGCCGGCGGTAGGTGAAGCTTGCCATGAATTCTGGTGTATGTGTTGGAATCCTGGGTCATCCAGTACTGCCGAAACTCCTCCGAGAATCCCATTGACCTGCCCGGTATTGTCCTGTATCGTGCGAGAAAGTGGGTTTCACCGTCTTGATACCAGCCGAACCGACGTCCTGCGCGATCGATTGCGCCACGCCAGGTTGACGTACGCCCGGATCCGCGTCGCGGCTCGGCCGAGGAGAACGCCGTGTTACGAACCAGACTTCCCCTGCTCGCCTGCCTGGCGCTCATCGCCGGCGTGATTGTCGGGTCAACCGGCGGGGTGTCGGGGCAGGCCACGCCCGCCCCTTCCCCTGAAGGGCTGAGCCTCGCCGCCAGCGGCCTCGAGCATCCGCGCGGGTTCGATTGGGGTCCGGACGGCTCGCTGTACATCGCCGAAGCCAGTATCACCAATCCGGAGTCCTTCGGTGCGACCCCCGTACCCGCGGTGCCCGGAGCCGGGCTCGACGGACGGATCGGCAGGGTCAGCGGGGATGCCGCCTGCCCGACGGTGTTCCAGGGCAACCTGCCCTCCAGCGGCGGTCAAGGCGATGCCGACCTCGGGCCGGAATCGATCGTTGTCCAGAATGGCCAGGTGTACCTGCTCGACGAGGGCGGCGGCGCGTCGCACGGGAATCCGCTCACGCCGGACGGAATCTACCTGATTCCCGGCGACGGCAGCGCAAAGGTCGTTGCCGATCTCGGCGCCTGGGTGTCAGCCAATCCCGTCACCAACCCGCCCGCGTCCCCGGACGCCGATGGCGACCTGACCGCGATGGCCGGAACCGGTGACGGCTTTGTGGTACTCGAGAGCGACCTTGGGCAGGTGCTTCAGGTGGCGACGGACGGCACTGTCACACGTCTCGCCGATCTTTCCGACGCCGACGCGCGCCCAGCGGGTCTCGCGGTCGCTCCCGACGGCAGCATCCTCGTTGGTCAGGGTGACCGCGTAGTCGCCATCGCTGCCGACGGATCGATCAGCGAGTCGTGGACCGGGCTTTCCGACGTCGATGAGCTCGCAGTGGGTCCGGATGGCACCGTGTACGCCGCGCAGCGGGATGGAACGGTCGTGCGGCAGACCGCGACGGATGAGGCGCGGACAGTTGCGACCGGCTTCACCAGGCCAGGCGGGTTGGCGGTCGGACCCGACAGCGACCTGTACATCAGCTCGCCCGCGACGGGTGGCGCCGCGGGTCACGGCAGTGTGGTGCGCATCGACCTCGATTTCGGCCAGGCACCGGTGATGAGCGACGCGTTGCTCGAGGGCAGCAGTTGTCTCCCGACCCCGCCAGCGACCGCCACGAGCGCGCCGTCCACGCCTGACGGCACCGGCACGCCGGATGGCGGCGCGACAAGTACCCCCGACAACGGCACGACGGTCACGATCGACAACTTCGCCTTCAGCCCGACCACGCTGACCGTGAGCGCCGGTACGACCGTGACCTGGGTGAACAACGACACCGCCGCGCACACCGTCACGGCCGACGATGGGTCGTTCGATTCCGGGAACATCGCACCCGGCGAAAGCTTCACCCACACGTTCGATACTGCGGGATCGTTCAGCTATCACTGCACGTATCATCCGAACATGGTTGCCACAGTCGTCGCCAACTAGCGATTCGTCGCAGGGAGCACTCCATGCCCAGTCACGCGTCCCGTCGTCACCTTCATCGCGCAGCCGCCGCCCAGGCGACTCCCAGCGCGTCGTCGGTGGTCGCCTCCGGCGAGATTACCGTCGTCGCCAGCGGTC
>CBFGRG010000175.1:0-6709 GCA_965651105.1 uncultured bacterium
TGCCCATCCCCGGGCGGATCATTCATGCCCGGCTCCGACGATGCGTTCAATCCGGCAACGCCCATGTCCACAACCATCGCTCCGCCGCCCGTCGACGAGCCGGCTGCGGCTGGCACGGTGCCCGATCACGAGAACGCGCCCGAGCTGTCGCCACCCGCCCGTCGCTGGCACGGACCACTCCTGCTCGCGCTGGCCGCGGTCAGCACCGTCCAGTGGCTGCTGCTCTACCGCTGGTATGGCCTGCTCGACAACCGCGACAATACCCATTTCGCCTTCGAGAAAATCCCCGGCTGGTGGGACAACCCGATCATGCGCGAGACGCTGGTGATCTTCCTCGTCGTCTCGGCTGCCTTTGCGACGACGCTGGTGCTGGTGCGCACGCTCGACACCATGCCGATGCTGGGGGCGCTGGGCGTGATCGCGCTGGTCGTCGGCCCTGCCCTCGCGAACGTCTGGCTCTACCCGATGGGTGCGCTCGATGTCTTCAACTACCTGGTCGAGCTCAAGCTGACCTACCATTTCGACCAGAACCCGTACATCGTCACCTTCGAGGCGTACCGCGAGGACCCGTTCGCCCTGCCGGCCTTCCTCGTCACCGTTACCCTCTTTTACGGACCGGCATGGCTGCTCGCCTCGGGCATCCCCGGACTGGTCACGGGCTACGACGACGTGATCACGACGCTGGTAGGGCTCAAGCTCTTCAATGTCGTCCTGATCGGCATCACCGCGCTGCTGATCGCCTGGTATCACCGCAACCGGCGGCTGGCGTGGCTCGGCGCGGCAATGTTCGCGGCCAACCCGCTGGTCCTGTTCGAGGGAGTCGCCAACGCGCACAACGACGTGTTGCTGACGGTGTTCGTCGTTGGCGCGATGCTGGCGCTGGAACGGCGCTCGCCGCTGGCGGGACCGCTGCTGGCGCTGTCGGCGCTGGTCAAGCTCTACACGGTGGCACTGGCGCCGATATTCATCGTTGTCGCGCTACGGCAGCACTGGAGCTGGAAGCGAATCGGTATCACGGTGGTGCTGACGGCAGTGACCGTCGTCGCGACCGCGACTCCGTTCTGGGGCGACGGTGAGCTGGTCGACGGGTTGCGAGCGGGGCTGGAAGAGTCGCAGGAGATGGATCACGTCTCGCTGCTCTCGCTGACCCGCCAGTACCAACAAAACCAGATCGCCGAGGACCGGCCGGACACCGAGTTCGCGCTGAGCCGGCCGAGCTTCGAAATCGTGCCGCTCGACCAGCAGGACGAGACGCGACGGTGGTTCACCGCTGCCTTCGTCGCCGGAGCGCTCTTGCTGGCGTGGTCGGTATGGAAGGGGAGGCCGCCGGCGCTGGCGTCGGCCGAGACGCTGCTCCTGCTCTACCTGCTGCTGACGAACCTCTACGGTTGGTACCTGATCCCGGTCATCGCCCTGCTGGCACTGTACCCAGATCGCCTGAGCCGATGGTACGTCGTCATCGCGACAACGCTGGGACTCTCCTACTACGGGGCGTTCGTCTATGGGCATTTCAACTCGGGATGGTCCCGGTTTACCGTGCACCAGTTCCTCGCCCTGTTCCTGACGGTTCCGATTCTCGTCTACCTGCTGACCCGGGCAGCAACATGGCGCCGGACCATCGGCCGGCCACTTGAACACGGCTGAACGGGTAGGCGACTCGCGCGCACAGCGCTCAGTCGTCGCCGGTGTGGTGCCGATCAAGCTGGCGCAAACGGGATTCCATCCGCATGGTGACGCGCTCGATGATTCTCAGCCGCGCGCGCAAATGATCGCGCTCGACGGGCTGCTCGGGGTGGATGCGGCGCTGGAGAAGCTGGGCGTAGGCGTGGATCACGGTCAGGCCATCGCGCATCTCGTGCAATGCCTCACCGATGCCCTCCTCCTCCGCGGTCGCGCGGGCATCCACCCCGCGACGCATCTCCTTGTCATCATCCTCGATCGCCACACGGACCTCCTCACCGTAGCCATCTCACCGTGGCGACATGCAGGACAGGTGCCAGCGTTGGTACGGCCACCACGGAATCGTGTCCGGTGACACATTGACGCCACCTGGGTGGGCGAGCCTCTTGCGCTGCGCAGGGGAACCTCTATACTGCAAACATCCTTGGGGGGCCATGTCGACAATAAAATCGCAGGAGGGGATCATCGTGCGCAAGCTCGCCATCGTCGCAGTTCTCATCTTCTCGCTCATGGCCGGCGCGATCGGCTTCGCCCAGGCACAGACGCCAGAATCCCAGTCCGCCGAGGAAGAGATTCACGGCGCCTCGATCGAAATCATCGCCGACACCACCTCGGAGAGCGGAGAGGTCGGGATGACGCTCTACCGCATCATCCTGGAGCCCGATGCCGACCCGATCCCGAAACACGAGCATTACGGCTCCGTCACGTGGTACATCGACTCCGGCACGCTCGGTTTCACCGTCACCAGCGGTGAGGTTTGGGTGCGCTGTGCTGACGAATGCGTACCCGGCGCCACCCCCGACGCATCCGGTTTCGTGCTCGTTCCTGAGGAAACGGAGGTCGTGCTCGAAGCCGGCGACTGGATCATCCAGCACGACACCACGGTCCACGCCTACCACAATGCCGGCGATGACACCGTCGTGATCGACGCCTCGACAACCTGGCCGATCGAGGATGAGCCCTCCATGGATGATGACGGCCCTATGGCTACTCCCGCCGCGCCACGCTACTTGATACGGGGCTGCGGGGGCGGCTGCATGTGACGGACCACCAGGTGGCCAGGGAGATCCGACTGCCCCGGCCGCTGACAACATTCATCGGCCGCGAGCGTGACCTCGACGCCTGCGCCGCCCTTCTGCGGCAGCCGGAGGTCCGCCTGCTGACCCTGACCGGGCCCGGCGGCGTCGGCAAGACACGATTGGCGATCGAGATCGCCAGCAGTGCCGAGCCTGACGTTGAAACGATCGCGTTCGTTCCACTGGCGAACGTCACCGATCCGGATCTGGTCCCCGACGCGGTCGCCGCCGCGCTCGGGGTCCAGCCCACACCCAATCGGGACGTCACCGATCTCATCCACATCACCATCGGCGCGCGGCCGGCACTGCTGCTGGTCGACAACGTCGAGGGGGTTGTGGCCGCTGCACCGTGGCTGGCCGGCCTGCTGCCGCGATGCCCGGAGCTGACGATCCTCGCTACCAGCCGGACCCGCCTCGCCGTGTACGGCGAGCAGGTCTATCCGGTTGCCCCACTCAGCCTGCCCGACCGCGCGAATCGCAACGATCCATCGAAAATCGCCAACAGCGACGCGGTCCGGCTGTTCGTATTGCGCGGGCAGGCAGTACGGTCCGATTTCGCGCTTGGCGCCGATAGCGCCGCGGTCGTCGCGGAGATCTGCGACCGGCTCGATGGGCTGCCTCTCGCGATCGAGCTGGCCGCCGCCCGCCTGCCGGTCCTGTCGCCGACCGGGCTGCTGGAACGGCTGAAAGACCGGCTCCCGCTGCTGGTGGCCGGTTACCACGACATGCCGGAACGGCACCGCACACTTCGCGATGCGATCGCCTGGAGCTACGAGCAGCTGACGCCAGCTGAACAGGGCGCTTTCCGCCTCTTCTCGGTCTTTGCGGGCGGATTCACGATGAACGCCGCCGAGCGCCTTTTTCCCCTCGCCGGCGAACCGGTCACGGCGACCAGCACGCTCGATGTCGTCGCTGCCCTCATCGACCACAGCCTGCTGCAATCAGCGCCAGGCGCCGCCCAGGAATCACGCTTTTCGATGCTCGAAACGGTACGTGAGTTTGCGAGCCACGAGCTGGTTGCGGAAGGAAGCGCTGCACCAGCTCGGCAAGTCCACGCCGAGTACTATCTCGACCTGGCGGAATCCGCCGAGGACGAGCTGACCGGTCCCGAACGAGAACAGTGGCTGGCGCGATTGCGCGACGAGCGCTTGAACCTTCGCGCCGCCCTCGAATGGGGGCTGGAATCGGGCCGGGCCGAGCTCTCGTTGCGCCTCGGCGCAGCGCTGTGGAGGTTCTGGCTGAGCGAGGGCAGCCTGCGCGAGGGACGTAGCTGGCTGGAGCGCGCGCTGGCCGCGGGAGACGACGCCCCTGTGTCTATCCGCGCAAGGGCGTTGCATTTCCTTGGGAATCTCGCGCTCGATCTCGGGGATGGGGCACACGCCCGCGCCCTCTACCAGGCCAGCCTCGCCCTGCGCCGGGAGCTCGGAGATCGGCAGAGCATCGCCACGTCACTCAATGGACTGGGATTGGTCGCCAGCAATGAGGGCGACTACGAGACGGCCCGGCGTTTGCACGAAGAGTGCCTCGAAATCCTGCGCGAGGTGGGTAACCGGCACCTGGAGGCAATCGCGCTGCACTGTCTCGGGCGAACCGCATGCCGCTCCGGTGACCTCTCGAGCGCATCCAGCTGGCACGAACAAGCGCTCGCCATCCAGCGCGAGCTGGATGATCCAGTCGGCATTGCCTACTCCCTCTGGGGACTGGCCGAGGTTGCATTGCATGACGCCCGGACCCCCGAGGCGGCCGCGCTGCTGGAGGACGCACTGGCGCGATTCCAGACCGCGGGTGACGGTCTTGGGGCGGCATTTTCCCTCCACGCACTGGGGTGCGTCGCCGAGGCCAACAGCGAGCCCCGCCATGCCGCCGAACGCTTCGCAGAAGCACTGGCCCTTCGCCGAGAGCTCGGTAATCGAGACGACATCATCGCGGATGTCGAGGGGTTGGCCGCGCTGGCCGCCGCGGCCGGCGAGCACCGCCGCGCGGCGCGCTGGTGGGCCGCTGCCGAAAGCGAGCGCCACACCCGCCACACGCCCCTTCCCGCCATCGATCGTGACGCCTACCAGCAGGCGCTCGCGGAGACCCGGACAGCGCTCGGAGAGACAGCCTTCACGACGGCGTGGGCCACCGGCACCATGGTCGGCTTCGATCAGGTCGTGACGGAGGCGCTCGACTACCGCCCGCCGGAGCCATCCGGGCAGGCGAGCGAGAAGGAACGGGGCATCCTCAGCCCGCGCGAGCTCGAGGTGATCCGGCTGGTCGCGGAGGGACACACCAACCAGGAGATCGGGCAGGCACTGTTCATCAGCACGCGCACCGTCACCACCCACATCGACCACATCCTCACCAAGCTGAACGTCGGCTCCCGGGCAGCGGCGGTGGCAGTCGCCACCCGGCGCGGCATCATCTGACCGACGACCTCGCGTATGATGCATGGAACCTCCGATGCCGGCTCGACCATCGCGCCGGCCACCCGCACGCATCCAACGGAGCGCTCCCAATGCCCCAGCCCACCGCCAACGCCTCAGATGCCCGCGCGCTCGACGCCGCCGACCCACTCGCCCGGTTCCGCGAGCGGTTCTTCATCCCTCCGGACACGATCCAGCTCGACGGGAACTCGCTCGGACTGCTTTCGCGCGAGGCCGAGGCTGCGGTGCTCTCGGCGCTCGAAGCCTGGAAGGCGCACGGCATCGAGGGGTGGCTCGACGCCGACCCGCCGTGGTTCACCCTCGGCGAGGACCTGGGTGCGCGGATGGCGCCGCTGATGGGCGCGAGCCCGGAATCCGTCGTCGTCACCGGAACCACCACGGTCAACCTCCACCAGCTCGCGGGCACCTTCTACCGGCCGGAGGGGACACGGCGGAAGATCGTCGCGACCTCACTGGACTTCCCCTCCGATATCTACGCGCTGAAGAGCCTGATCCGGCAACGCGGCGGCGATCCGGAGCGTGACCTGGTGCTCGCCCCGAGCCGGGATGGCCGCACCATCGCCGAGGAGGACGTGATCGCGGCGCTGACCGACGATGTTGCACTGGCGTTGCTCCCCTCGGTGCTCTACCGCTCCGGACAGTTGCTCGATATCGCGCGTCTGACAGCGGCGGCACATGAACGAAGCATTCCGATCGGCTTCGATTGCGCGCACTCGGCCGGCGCGGTGCCACATGAGCTCGAGGCGCAGGGCGTCGACTTTGCCTTCTGGTGTTCCTACAAGTACCTGAACGCCGGTCCGGGCGCGGTCGGCGCGCTCTACGTCCACCCGCGCCACTTCGACACCGACCCGGCGCTGGCGGGCTGGTGGGGTTACCGCAAGGAGCGCCAGTTCGAGATGTCGCACGAGTGGGACGGCGCGGCGGGAGCGGGCGCGTGGCAGATCAGCACCATCCCGCTGCTGTCGGCCGCGCCGCTGCTCGGCTCGCTGGCGATCTTCGAAGAAGCGGGGATCGACGCCATCCGGGCGAAATCGCTGGCGCAAACCGATTGGCTGATCGCGCAGATCGAGGGAGCGGGACTGACCAGCGAGCCGTACGGATACCGGATCGGGACTCCGCGGGAGCACACGCGACGAGGCGGGCATGTCGCGGTCGAGCACGACGCGGCAGCGGCGATCGCCCAGGCGCTGCGCGCGCGGGGGATCGTGGTCGACTTCCGCCCGCCGAACGTGATCCGCATCGCGCCGGTTGCGCTCTACACGCGCTATGAGGATCTCTGGCGCACCGTCGAGGCGCTGCGCGACATCGTCCACAGCGGCGAGCATCAGCGCGTCGAGACAACCGGGCTGGTCACCTAATCCGAATAAACCGGGACGTCAGCCGCTCTCGCGGCATCAACGAGGCGATGATCAAATGCCAGGAAGCGAAGCTCGTCGAACCGCATAGGCGATGATTGACGTTGCCAGCAGTTCTCCGGATGCAACTGCCCCCACTACGACCTCGCGCCCCTCTTCCTCGATATAGAGC
>CBFGRG010000176.1:0-6708 GCA_965651105.1 uncultured bacterium
ACGGGGATTCAGTATCAGAAGGTCTTGACGCCGTTGACGGGAAGCATGATCGAGTAGAGCGAGGTAGTGCCGCAGATGAAGAGCCGATTGAGTTTCGGGCCACCGAAGACGAGATTGGCGACGCCTTCCGGAATGAAGATCTTGCCGAGCAGCGATCCGTCGTGGTCGAGGACGTGGACGCCGTCCCCGGCGCTCATCCAGCAACGACCTTCGGTGTCGAAGCGAAAGCCGTCGAAGCCGCCGTTGGTTTCGGTGGCCCAGACGTCGCCGCCGGAAAGCTTGCCGGCGTCGAGATCGACATCGTAGACGCGGCAAACGCGCGGCTTCGCGGCAGTGTCGGTGATGTAAAGCTTCGATTCGTCCGGCGAGAAGGCGAGACCGTTGGGGCGGTCGAAGTCGTCGGCGACGACGGTCACCTTCCCGGTGCCGGGATCGATTCGGTAGACGTTGTTCGAGCCGATTTCGGATTCGGCCTTGTGACCTTCGTAGTCGGAGTCGATGCCGTAGGGAGGGTCGGTGAACCAAATCGCCCCGTCGGAGGAAACGACCACGTCGTTGGGGCTGTTGAGGCGCTTGCCGTCGAAGCTGTCGGCGAGGGTGGTGACCGATCCGTCGTGTTCGGTGCGGGTGACGCTGCGGAGCCCGTGCTGGGCGCTGACGAGGCGACCCTGGCGGTCGACGGTGTTGCCGTTGGAATAACCGGCGGGGTGACGGAAAACGGAGGTCTGGCCGCTGGTTTCATCCCACCGCATCATGCGGTCGTTGGGGATGTCGCTCCAGATGACGTAGCGGCCAGCGGCGAACCAGGCGGGTCCCTCGGACCAGCGGCAACCGGTGGCGAGCTGTTCGACGCGGGCACTGCCCTTGACGCAGTCGTTGAACTTCTCGGAAACGAATTCGAAAGTCGGCTCGACGGTCATGGTGTCTCCTCCTCGGGGGACGATGCCGGCACAGCGCCAGCGCTGCGTGCGATACGTCGCCGCGCGTTGAGCGGCGTTACGAATCCAATGGCGGACTGAACGTGGTGGATAGCTCCTGTGTCTGGCCGGTCTCGGCGGCACGGTAAGCCGATTCGATGATGTCGATCACATGGCGAGCGTGTTCGGCGGTGACGGGCGACGGTGTATCGTCGCGAACCCAGTCGACGAGCTGCATGATGTCTTCGAACACGTGTTGCTCATCGATGTCCCGATGCGGTCCGGTGACGTGAGGGAGCGTGGCCTGGGCACCCTTGATGCCGCCGCCCGCCTCGTCGTGGAGTGTTCGCTCGGGGTAGTCGAGCGGCTCGCCGTTGACGGTGTAGCCCTCGATTTTGCCCTCGGTGCCGAGGTAGGTGCCCGTGAACCAGTAGTTCACGCCACCCGCGGCCGCGCCGTAGACCATCGCGAAGAGGCCGCCGCCGATGTCGATGAGAATGCCGGTGTTGTCGTCGGCATCCGTGGTTACGGTTCGTCCGTTGAACTCACGCTCGGGAATGCGAATGCCCGAGAGTGCGGTGACGCGTTGCGCCGGGCCGAGCACGGTGGTGAGGCCGTGAAGCGAGTAGACGGTGACATCGTAGAGCGGGCCGCCGCCGGGTTTGCGAAAGTACCACGACGGGTCGATGGGGCTGGGGCCGCCGGCCTTGTGTCGTTCGGGTTCGTCGAGATGGTAGGTGCCGGGCGAGGCGCCGGCCAGCGCCCAGGTGGGCACGCCAATGCGCCCTTCAGCGATGGCGCGCCGGACCGCGCGGACCTGCGGGCGAAGCACCTCACCGGGCGAGGCGACGATGCGCAGGTTTTTCGCGGCGGCGAGGTCGATCAGCTCGGTGGCCTCGGCGACGGTGGTGGTCATGGTCTTGTTGAAGTGGACGTGCTTGCCGGCGTCGAGCGCCTGTTTGCCTTGCTCGTAATGCAGTCCGATGGGCGAGGCGATCGTGACGGCGTCGACGTTGTCGTTGGCGAGGAGGTCGGCGAAGTCGGTGTAGGCGCGAGCGACGCCATACCGGGCGGCGGCGGACTCGGCGCGACCGGGAACGGGATCGACGACGGCTTCGAGCACGACGCGATCCTGCACATCCTCCTGGCTGAGGTGGGGGAGGATGCCCCGCAGCGAGATGGTGCCGGCGCCGACGACGCCCATGCGAACCTGGTCTGACATTGCCGCTCCTGCACGATGGCCGGTCTGAGCACTCAGCGTTTCATTGTCCACGGATTGGTGTAGGTGTCGAGGCGGGGCGGTGTCTGGAGGTCGCGAGCCAGCGTCGTATGGGCCGGAACGCGACCCGCCCATACGACGTGTTTCGGCTGGCCGGCGGAGGCAATGTCGCATCCACGCTGAACGGGATGACACGAGACGTGGTCCTGGATACGTCGCGCTCCGTCAGGAGAAGAAGTCGCGGTCGTCCTCGCCAAGAACCTGCTGGGCGGCCTCGGGAATGAGGTCGATACCCATGCCGGGCCGGTCCCAGACATCGATGAAGCCGTCCTTCACGATCGGGTCGGGGAGCCAGTCGACGATCTCGCGCCACCAGGGCTCTCGGCCGCTGGGATATTCGAAGGCAATGAAGTTGTCGGGCATCGTGGCACTGACCTGCAGCAGCGCGGCCATGCCGAGGAGGCCGTTGTTGGTGCCGTGCGGCGCCATTAGCACGCCGTGGAGATCGGCGTACTCGGCGATCCACTTCAGCTCGGCGATGCCGCCGACATCGCAGGGGTCCGGCCCGACGATGGAAACGGCGCGCGACTCGATCAGCTCGCGGAAGTTCTGGCGCAGGTAGATCTGCTCGCCGGTGTGGATCGGCACGGTGGTTTTCTCGCTGACCTCGCGGAAGAGATCGGCGAGGACGTACGGGGTGTAGTCGCCCGTGACCATGTCTTCCAGCCACATCAGGTTGTAGGGCTCGACGGCGGTGGCGAAGCGGATCGCGTCGGGCACGGTGAAGCCCGGGCCGCAGTCGAATGCGAGGCCGACCCCGTCGCCGATCGCTTCCTTGGCTGCGGCGACGCATTCGACCATGTGATTGAGCGCGCGTTCGGTGACCGGGCCGCGGTCGGGATGGGAGTAGGGGCTGTTGTTGGTGGTCCCGTAGAAGAAATCCGGGTTCTGGCGGATCATCGGCGAGTGAAACCCCATCACCTGCTTGACGATGGTGAACTTCTCCGGCGTCGAGGCCAGCGCCTTCGTGTGTTCGGCGAATCCCTCGGGGGTGAAGTCGGTCAGGCGCTGGCGGACCGAGCCGTTGTAGACACGGACGCGATCGCGGACCTTGCCACCGAGCAGCTTGTAAACGGGCAGGCCGGCGGCCTTGCCGGCGAGGTCCCAGAGGGCCATTTCGATGGCGCTGACGGCCGTGCCATAGGGTTTGAAGCTGCCGCGTCGCCGAATCTTGCGCATGATGCGCTCGACGTCGGTGGGGTCCTCGCCCAGCAGCGGCTCTCGGAACTCGAGTATCCACGGCTTGAGGTAGGGCTTCGACCATTCGACCTGGCCGTAACCGCTGATGCCTTCATCGGTGGCGATTCGTACCACGGGACTCTCGCCGAACATCGCACACTTGAGGTCGGTGATTTTCATGGCGCCGCCGCTGTCCTCCCTTTGCACGCGAAGCGAATGGTATGGAGGCAGCATATCCGCTGACGGTGAGGTGGCAAGCGCGGGCATGACGAGATCGCCAACCGCGGGGCGGTGGTCTCGTGTCGGGTCGCGCGGAGGCGCCGTGCCGGGCTTGGAGATCAGGCGAGAGGCGTGGTTGCCTGCTCGGATTCGACGAACACCCTGATGCCGCGGTGGAGGGTGTGGCGCTCGTCGTCGAGCCGTCTCACGACTGCGTCGACAAGCGGCTGGGCGATGTTGCCCGTGAGAAACGCCTGTTCCGGCCAGAATTCGTCGGTGAGCTGGCGAGCGCGGCGTTCGAGTGCGGTGGCCTCGGGGTCAGTGGCGAACGCGGGTGTGTCCGAGCCGCGGACGGTGTCGATCAGGGTCAGCACAGGAAAGCGGGAATGTTGTGACATGGTGTGCTCCGGTTGTGCGCATCGATTGCATCTCCGGACCCGGCGGGGCGGTTGTCACCCTGCAACCATGATGCATGTGGGCGCGCGGGACCGCCTCCGCAAAACTACTTATTTATTCGACGCCACTGGATACGGAACGTGACATCACCGATGGAACCGGAGTGACAGATCGGTGGGCGGTGTGGAGCAGCAGGTTCACACGATCCGATGGCGGAGGGCGAGACTGGCGGCGGCGGTGCGCGACTCCGCGTGGAGCTTGGCGAGGATGTTGGCCACGTGGTTGGCGGCGGTTTTGGGGCTGATGTAGAGCTCCTCGGCGATTTCGTGATTCGAGGCGCCCCTGGCAAGCAGGCGAAGCACTTCGATCTCGCGACGGGTGAGGTCGAACGGATGCTTCTGATCCGGTGATTCTGGCGAGGCGATCCGCACGGCGAGCGCCTCCTCCAGCGCCTGCTCGAGCGTCATGGCCTCGCCGGCGCGCCACGCCGCGTCGAACTGCCGGCGGGTGAGTCCCTGCCGGCTGCGGTCGATTTCCTGCTGGTACTCAGCCTCGAACCACCACGGGATCGGCGTGTCGAGGCGGGCGCGCAGGGCACTGGCGGCGCCGTAGAGACGGGCGGCCTGCGTGAACTGACCGGTCGCGCTGCAGATGTCGGCGATATCCTCGAATTCGGCCGGGAAGACGCGAATGTCCCCCATTGCCCAGCGTCGACGCAGGGCATCGTGTGAGAGCTCGAGCGCGCGTTCGTGGTTGCCTTCGAGGTGCGAGACGTAGGCGAGACCGTGAATGGCGCGGGTGATCAAGGTGACGTCGCCGGATTGCGTGAACAGGTCCAGCTCGGCTTCCCAGCACCTGCGCGCGACAGCGAGCTGCTCCGGATCGTCAAGCGTGTGGGCACCTTCGCCGGCGCCGAGCATGGCGAGGTAGGTGTGCGTGTGCGCGAGGCCGGGGGCGTGCCCGACTTCCTCGAAGAGCGCGAGCGCCTCCTCGATCTGCGCGCGCCCGGCGGCGACGTCGCCGGAGAGCTGCGCGTTTTTCCCAATCAGGTACTTCGATTCGGCCAGCGCGAGGGTGTCTCCGACCTCCCTGGCGAGCACGATGGCCCGCTCGGCAAGCTGGTTCGCGGTGTCGTGATCGCATTGCTCGGCGATCAGCTCGGCGGCGACCATGGTGGCACGGAGAACCACCTCGGGCGGCACGCCATCGCTTCGGGAGAGACCGTCGAGGAGCCACGCGGCGCCTTCCCGCCCGCGCCCGAGGTGATACCAGAGCGGGAAAAGTGCGCTGGCGAGGGCGAGGAGGTCTTCGACCGCATCGCGCGTGGCGTGCCATCGGAGAGCGGCACGGAGGTTGCCGAGCTCGGATTCGAGGCGGTCGCGCCAGATGGCGTCCTGCTGGTAGGCAAAGCTGGAGTGGATGTCCTGGGCAAACGCCAGACACCATTCCGCGTGGCGCCGCCGGGTGTCTTCCAGCTCGTCGCGTTCGGCGAGGTGCCGCAGACCATATTCGCGAATCGTCTCGAGCATCGTGAACCGCGGCTCGCCGTTGGGCCCGTCCTGTTGTTCGATCAGGCTTTGATCCATGAGTGACGAGATGCGATCGATCGCCTCCCAGTCGTCGTGGTGGCGTGTGAACCCGACGGCTCGCGCAGCATCGATCGAAAACCCGCCGACGAAAATGGCGAGACGCGTGAACAGCCGCTGCTCCGGTTCGTCGAGGAGGTGATAGCTCCAGTCGATGGCGTCCCGCATGGTGCGGAGGCGCGGGTGAACATCGGGGGCGAGATTCTTGAGCGAGGCGAGGCTGTCGTCGAGCCGGGGCAACAGCGCCTGGGGCGAGATGTGGGCGGTACGCGCCGCGGCGAGCTCGATCGCCAGTGGCAGGCCGTCGAGACGCTCGCAAATCGCGATGATATCAGGAAGGTTGTCGTCAGAGACCTCGAACGACGAGTTGGCGGCGGTGGCGCGCTCGACGAAGAGCGACACCGCCTCGGCTTCAGGATCGTCACCGTTGACCGCGAGCGGGGGCAGCGCGACGGTGTGCTCGCCCGTGAGATGGAGCACGGTGCGGCTGGTGACCAGAATGGTCAGGTTGGGACAGGTGGCGAGGATGTCCGTGAGATGCGGCGCGGCGTCGGCGACCTGCTCGAAGTTGTCGAGGATGAGGAGCGCCTCGCGCTGGCCAATCATGCCGACGAGTCGTTCGGCGACCGGCGTCTGGGCGCCGTCCCAGATGCCGAGCGCGTGTGCGATCGTCGGCACGACCAGGTCGGGATCGGCGACGGAGGCGAGCTCGACATACCAGACCTGACGGTCGCCTTCGTCACGGATGCGTCTGGCAACGTGCAGGGCGAGGCACGTTTTGCCGACACCGCCAGGACCGGTGAGCACGACGAGGCGCGTTCCCGGATCGCGCACCAGGTCGAGCGCCAGCTTCATCTCATTCGCGCGGCCGACGAGCGATGTGACTGGAACAGGAATACGTTCAGCGCCTGACGAAACGCGCAGGCGCACGGGAGACTGCACTGGAATGTCTGCAGGCTCGGGCCCGCCAGCGAGAGATTGCCACCCCATTTGCCCCAACTTCCTCGCGGAAATTGTATCGATCTCACCATCTTCTGACTGGTAGGCAGTTCTGTCAACCTGACACCGTTATGCCAAATTCGGTTGGCTCGTGGCAAGTCCCTGCGTGCGGGCCGGTCTCAATCGGCCAGCG
>CBFGRG010000177.1:0-6678 GCA_965651105.1 uncultured bacterium
GCGGGGTCGGATGTTGCGCTGGAGAGCGCCGACCTGGCGTTGATGAAAGACGACCTCACAGCGTTGTCGCGGCTGTTCAACCTCTCGAAGCGCACGCTGGCGATCATTCGGCAGAATGTCACCCTGTCGCTGGTGACGAAGCTGGCGGCGTTGCTGCTGGGCGTGTTCGGCTTCGTCAACCTGTGGATCGCGGTGCTGGCCGACGTCGGCACATCGATCGTGGTGACGTTGAATGGCCTCCGGCTCGCCCGCGCCGCGCAGGAAGCGCCGGCCCCGATCGCGTCGCAGCGACCTGAGGAAGAGCCCCTCGATCCCCCCATGGCGGCGGACTAGCGATCGCGGTTCCGCAATCGCTGGTCCCCGCATGAACACATCAGGCCACATGAGCAGGAAAGCGCGATTAGCTTGACGAGGCTGTCGCCTTTATCTTATTGTCTTCCGAACGTGGACTATCTGTTTCGGAAGAATGCTGGGTTTGGTGCCGCGAATTGGCAGCGATGCATTCGTGTATAAGGAGCCGGTTGGCATCACTGTCTCTTTCTCGGACGCAGAACGGGTTCTGGAGCGGGACGCAGAGGCGAACTTGCAGTTCTACCTGCCCATCGCGCTAGTCCCGCGGCTCATGTTTGGCGTGGTTACGTCGCTGGTCCTGGTGAGCCTGGTCGCGGCCTGGCTCGGCCGATTCGCCGGCGTGCCGTTTCTTGCACCAGACAGCGTGGTCGATCGCCTCTTCAACGTCGATCGCGAGCTCAATGTGCCGACCTGGTTCCAGGGAAGCACGTTGCTGTTGTGCAGCGCGGTGCTGCTGGTGATCGCCTACTCGCACTGGCGGGACAACCGCTCTCCGTACTGGCGCTGGTGGGGGGCGCTTGGAGTGGGGTTCGCCGGACTCTCCTTCGATGAGCTTGCCGGGGTGCACGAACGGTTGATCGCACCCATGCGGGACCTCCTCGATGATCCGGGTGGGCTTCTGTACTTCCCCTGGGTTTTGCCCGGCATCGTCATCGTCGTCGTGCTCGGCGCGGCCTTCATACCGTTCCTGCTGTCACTGCCAACCTGGGCGCGGAACGGGTTCCTGGTATCGGCTGCCCTGTTCATTGGTGGCGCGTTGGTGATGGAGATGATCGACGGTGCGATCATCAGCGCCCACGGGAGCTACAGCAGGCTCTACGTGATCGGCGTCCATGTCGAGGAGTTGCTGGAGATGCTCGGCGCGGTGATGTTCCTGACGACGCTCCTCGAGTACATCACGCGGCTCGATGGCAACCTGAGGCTGGTTCGGTAACGCTGTCACGAGCCCTGCGCCCACCTCTCGCCGGCGAGGTCCGATTCCCGACCGGGTCAAGGGCGTGACAGCGATGTCAGGAGGTGCGGCGCATGTCGCCGGGGACGTACTTCCCGTCTTTCGGGACCGCGATCTCGTCAAAGCGGTCGGCGAGGATTTTCAGTCCATAGCGAAGCTCGTCGCCTTCGATCGCCAGGCCGTGCCCGGTGATCGCCAGGTTCGGCTCGAGATCGGCAAGCACCCGCACCGACGCCTTCGCCGCTCGCCAGTCGGGCGTGAAATACATCGGCGGCCCCTGGATAGCTGGCTTCTGCTTCACCACGGCGTAGGCGGACTCCTGGTTGGTCGTGATGAACGCATCCCCGGCGATCACCGCCCGGTCCGCCTCCCGCCAGAAGGCGACGTGCCCGTCGGTATGTCCCGGTGTGTGGAGCCATCGCCATCCGGGCATCCCCGGCACCGTGCCGTCCTCCGGAAGTGGCTCGAGCCAGTCGCTGACATCGACCGGTCCCTTTGGATAGAACCGCGACAGCGCGGACATCATGCCGCCGCCGACGGTGGGGTCGGGATCCGGATAGGACGTCGACCCATTGAGATAGCGCATCTCCACTGGATGGGCGTAGATCGGCACATCCCACGCCTTCGCCAGCGCCTTCAGGTTGCCGACATGGTCGAAGTGACCGTGGGTCATCACGATGGCTGCCGGTTTCGCGTTCTTGCCAAACCGCTCCTCGATCGCCTTCGTCATGAACCGCTTCGTGCCGGGGATGCCGGCGTCGATCACGACCCACTCGCCACCGGGTGTGCCGACGTAGGCGACGTTGACGATGCCAAGTCGCTGGTAGGCGAGATCCGGCGCGACGTCGTGCAGTGATCCCTCCGACGAAATGTCGGCGATCGCGTTGTCATCGATCTGAACGTGGTCGCTCATGGTTCGCTCCTCGCGAGAAGCCCGGGATTGGGCGCTGGCGAGGTGCGCACGCAGGGGTCATGCCCAGAGGGTTCCCAGTGAGTGCCGGTTATACCTCTGCGGTCATGCCGTCGTAGGCGATGTCGTAGCCACCCTGCTCTCCGAGCTTGTCGAGCTCGTCCGGGAGCGGCGTGCTGTGGTGGGTGAAGTGGTGGGCGATGAACCGGGCTCCGTCTCGTACCACCCCTGCGTCGCGCATGCGCTCGCGCTCCCTCAACATCGAGTCGAGCGAGTGGTGGACGGTGCTGTGCTGTTTGGTGCCGTGCGTGCAATCCATCACGACGAGGTCGAACGCCCAGCCGGCCTGCGCGACGCGCTCCCAGGTCCCGTCCGGCATCGGCGCGGTGTCGGTGGCGTAGAGCAGGCTCGGGCTCGCGCGATGCAGCAGCCCGGCTTTGCGGCGGATACCGAGGATGCGCGCTTCGGTGCCAGGCGCGTGGACGGCCGGGATCGCGAGCAGCTCGTATGGGCCCAGCTCGACGGTCTCCCACTGCTGGTGGATGAGGAGATTCATGCGGAAGCTCGGGAAGTGGTTCTTGCCGAGGTCGTCACCGCTCCGGAACTGATGGACGAGCGCGTTCTTGATCGTCCGGGCCACGAAGGGCGAGACGGCGTACTCGATGTCGTGGACGCCTTCGGCCAGGCAGCGGTCTGTGCGGTAGATGAAATTGTCCGGGAACAGGTGGTCGTCGTGGGCGTGGGTTTGCGCGGCGTACCGGATGTCGGCCAGAGGAACGTCGTGCATCTGGGAGGCGGGCAGGAGGTCGGGGCCGAAGTCGATCAGGAGCTGGTCGTCGATCAGTGCCGATGCGCGCTTGCGCAGCGCCCGGCCGCCGACCTTGCGGGCGCCTTCGCAGTTGTCGCAGCGGCAGAAGGGGTTGGGATAGCCCTCGGCGGCGGCAGTGCCGAGAAAGGTGATTTTCACGGTCGGTCGTCCTCCACGTCGTCGAATGGACAGGAATGCCATCGTCTCGCATCGCGCTGACGCGTCAAGACGAGGCCAATGTGATTCGACATGGTCGCCGTAGGGACCGGTCTTGTGCCGGTCCGCAGAAGACGGCATGCAATGCCGTCACTCCGAGCCGGCGAAGCGCCTTTGGCAATGCGCTTCAGGGTGCGCGTCGTGAGACCGGTGCGAATGTCGCACCTGCGGTGCGGAGCGCTTCGCGCACCCGGGCTGAGATGCCCGGGTCTACGGCGTGACAGAGGTCATGCTGTCTCTTTGGGGCGGCCGTTAGGTGCCTTCAGGTGTTGCGGCCGGAGTGGCGGAACCGCCGGCCGGCGGCTCGATCTCCAGCGGGACGTCGATGTCGTGGAACTCCCAGATCATGAAGTGCATCTGGGCGATCATCACCATCCGGATCAGGTTTCCACTTTCCGGCTCGATCCACCACACGAACCACGCCTCCGCCTGCCCGCCCTTCGGTGGCAGGTAGAAGGAGATGGCCTGCGTCTCAACCCCGTCGATTGTCTCGGACCCTGCTGGCTGGATGTCGGTCGCGCCAGCGTAGATGTCGGCTCGCTGCTCGAACCCTGCCACCGGGAGCCCGCTCGACTCCGACCACTGCCCGGCGTCGAGCGACCACCAGCGGTCGCCGATCGCGATTCGGTGTCCGAAGTCGTGCCGAACCGGTGACAGCGTGCCATCTGGCTTCGGCCGGAACGCGCCGGCATAGACAGATCGCGACTCCATCCTGGCCTCGGCGCGATTCGTGTCGTCGACGGCGTACCGCGTCACCACCAGCACGTCCTGACCACTGCCGAGGTTTTCGCGCCAGCGGCCGGTTTGCCAGCCCCCGTAGGCTTCCAGGGCTCGTTGGTAGAGCGTTTCGGCGTCGGCATCGGAGCCCGGCGTCGCGATCGCGTCGCCGCCATGGACGCTCGGGTCCGGCAGCAGCGCATAGAGCGTGCTCGTCGCGATCCCGTCACTCGCATCGGTCACGGTGGTCTCGAAGCTGTACCAGCCCTCGTCCAGCGGAAGGTTTTCGACGCGCCATGTCGCTGGCTCGTCATCCACGGGCACCACGTCGGCTTTGGTGGTCGCGCCGTCGGGCACGAGCGGACTCCACGTGAGGGAGAGGTCGCCGTCGAGCGGAGCGCCTTCGAGGTCGGTGAGGTGCACGGTGAGGTCGTTGTCGCCCGGTTCCATCGGCGTGATCGAGAGGTGGGCAACACCGATGGGATCGCCGGTGGTGGTGGGGGCGCCCACAGGGATGAGCCACTCGGCCAGCGTCATCGGCAGAAGTGCGGTGTCACCGGCATCGTCGCTGGTGTCGTCATCCTGTCCACACGCGGCGAGCAGCGGCAGGCAGATCAGGATCAACGCCAGCGTCGCGGCGGAGCGGGGAAGGCGTGACACGAATGTGGGGTCCAATCGGGCGGGGGTCTATTCCCGCTGGCGCGGATCGAGCGCGTCGCGGAGGCCATCGCCCACGAGGTTGAACGAGAGCACGGTGATAGTGATCGCGATGCCGGGAGCGATCGCGATGTGCGGATAGTTGCGAATGTGCTCGCGACCATCCGACAGCATCGTACCCCACGAGGCCGTCGGTCGTGAGACGCCCAGCCCGAGGAAGGAGAGCGCGGATTCGAGAATGATGATGCCACCGACAGCGAGCGAGGCGATCACGATCACCGGTCCCAGCGCGTTGGGGACGATGTGGCGGAAGATGATTCGCCGGTCGCCGGCGCCGGAGGCCCTGGCCGCGAGGACGAAGTCCTGCTCGCGCAGGCTGAGCACCTCGGCGCGCACCAGCCGGGCGTAGGACGCCCAGACGGTCAGACCGATCACGATCACCACGTTGCGAAGGCTCGGGCCGAACACGGCGGAGAGCGTCAGCAGCAGCGCCAGCAACGGGAACGCCATCAGCGTGTCGACCAGCCGCGAGAGCACGAAGTCGACACGGCCGCCGAAATAGCCAGCCGTCGCGCCGACGGTGACACCGATCGTCACCGCGATCGCGGTCGCGCCGAGACCGACGATGAGGGCGACGCGCGAGCCGAAGATGATCCGGCTGAGAATGTCGCGGCCGACATCATCGTTGCCGAGCGGGTACTCGGCGCTCGGGCTGGCCCCGCGCAGCGAGGTGTCGATCTCGTCAGGGGGATGTGGCGCGATCAGCGGCGAGAAGACGGCGAAGATGACGAGGAGGCCGATCACCGCCAACCCAACCAGACCCGGCCGGTAACGCACGAAGCGCCGCCAGATCCGCGTGCGCTCGCTGACCTTGTCGCGCGAGTCGGCAAGCTCCATCGCCTGACGGGTGGGCATCGTCGCTGCCTGATTGCTCATCGCACGCGCACCCGGGGGTCGATCACGGCGTAGGTCAGGTCGGTGAGGATATTCATCGCCACCACGATCACGGTCAACAGCACCACGACAGCCTGCACCACCTGGAAATCGTGGGAAACGATCGAGTTGTAGAAGAGCCGCCCGAGCCCCGGCCACGCGAAGACGGTTTCGACCACGATCGTGCCGCTGAGGATGAACGCCGCCCGGTAGCCGATGATCGTGATCACCGGCAGCAACGCGTTGCGCACGATGTGGCGCAGCGTCACGATCTTCGGCGCCAATCCCTTGGCGCGTGCGGTGGTGACGAAATCCTGGCTCATCATCTCGATCGTCGCGCCCCTGGTGAGGCGAGCGAGCGCGGCCATCTCCTCGATCGAAAGGACGATGACGGGCAGGATATACGCCTGCCACGAATCTGCTCCGTACGGTGGCAGCCAGCCGAGCTGAACCGAGAAGACGACGATCGCCATCAGGCCGATCCAGTAGTTCGGTACCGCCACTCCCAGCGTCGAGCCCAGCATCGCGCCATAGTCGAACCACGAGTAGCGCCTGATCGCCGCCAGCACACCGACCGGAATGGCGACGCAGAGCGAGATGAGGAACGAGAGGACGGTGAGGCGAAGCGTCATCAGCGCGGCCTCGCTGATCATGTCGCTGATCGGCACACCCTGGCGGATGATCGAGGTGCCGAGGTCGCCGCGCACGAGATTGGAGAGCCAGGTCCAGTACTGGACATACCAGGGGTCATTGAGCCCCCACTTCTCGCGAATTGCGTCGAGCTGCTCGGGGGTGACGTAGGCCTGACCAACGAGCAGGCGAACGGGGTCGCCGGGGGCCAGTTGCATGACGATGAACGTCAGCAGGCTGACGAGGAAGATGACGATGAGGCCCTGAAGCAGGCGCTGGATCAGGTAGGTCAGCATGCGGCACTCACGGTCTGCGCGCGCGAACGGAACGATCGAATCGGGCTCAGAATAGCAGGTCGCTCGGCGAGACTTTGGTGGTCCCGCCTCGCCGAGGATAGGATCGTGCGGTCCTGCCCATGACGATTGCCCGGGCATCCCCCAACATCGGCGCTGTGCGCCCGCGATGGGGACAGGCTTCACCCGGGCTCACGAATGGCGTTGGCTC
>CBFGRG010000178.1:0-6678 GCA_965651105.1 uncultured bacterium
TTCGCCTGGCAGCATGACGCGCGGCTCCTGCCGAGCGGCGAGCTGACGCTCTTCGACAATCACGAAGCCAACTCCAACCTGGAAGGTGAGGCATGGTCGCGCGGGTTGGTGTTGTCCCTTGATGAGGAGGCGATGACAGCCAATGTGGCGCGTGAGTACGTGCATCCCGACCGGCTCCTTTCGGTCAGCCAGGCCAACATGCAAACGCTGCCGAACGACAACGTCTTCATCGGGTGGGGCAGCAAGCCCGACTTCTCCGAGTTCACTCCGGACGGCGAGCTGATCTTCAACGGGCGTTTCCCGGAGGGAGGAAACTCCTACCGCGCCTATCGCTTCCCGTGGGTCGGGCAACCTGCCGATCCGCCGGACGCGGTCGCGGAGACCGGAGTGGACGGCACGGTGACGGTCTTCGTGAGCTGGAACGGCGCGACCGAGGTCGCGAGCTGGCGGGTGCTGGCCGGGCCGGACCCAGCGGATCTGGTCGAAATCGCAGCCGCGCCCAGGGCGGGGTTCGAGACGGCGATCGAGGTTGCCACGGACGCGCCGTGGCTCGCCGTCGAGGCGCTCGACGACGGTGGTGCGATTCTCGGCGCCTCGGAGGCGTTTCAGTCCGGACCGGCTTGATCATCATCGCGAGCGAACGGCGACCCAGCGTTGTGGATGGGTGCAGTGCCCCGCGTGGACGGGGCGGGAGGGCGAGGTTGGATGACCAACGCGAACATGCAGACCGGAGTGACCAGCGAGATTGACTCGATCGCGCCAACGACCAGCCGGCGGGTCCTGATCGGCGCCGCGCTGGCTGGAGCGGTCACGCTGGCGCGCCCGGGATGGTCGGCTGCGCAGCCGGAGGGCGGTGTCGCCATCTTCCCTCCACAGGACACCTGGACTGCCTCGCCCGCGACGGAGATCAGCTTCCGGGGCGTGACGCCGGAAGAGCTCGGCCCGGTGACGGTAATCGCGTCGCATAGCGGTGGGCATTCCGGCGTGATGCGCGCCCATGCGGACGGGAATGGTGTCAGCTTCGTGCCGGATGCCCGGTTCGACCCCGGCGAGATGGTAACCGTCACCGCGGGGATTCCGCTCAGCGGCGAGGACGGCGCCCACACCTTCGGGGTCGTGCGGCCCGCGGATCTCACACCGGCCCCCGACGGGCGCGAGTCCGACGATCCGGAGACCGAGCCGCTCACCTTCCGATCGCGACCCGATCTGCTGCCGCCCGCAATGGAGATCACGACGCCCGCCAGCGGGACGGCGGATGGCTACGTATTCCTCTCCTCCAACGTGCCGAATGGGCAGATTGGACTGACGATTCTCGACAACGATGGTGATTACATCTGGTTTCAGCCGCCCGAGACCGCCATCGATTCCATCTACGATTTCCGCGCGCAGGAGTATCAGGGCCAACCGGTCCTCACCTGGGTCGAAGGGGCTTCGCCGGTTGGTTATGCGTTTGCGCACTTTGTCATCGCCGACAGCGCGTACCAGCCGCTTGTCGAGCTCCAGGTCGGCAATGGGTTCCCGGGCGGCGACGTGCATGAGTTCAGATTGACCGACCGGGGTACGGCGCTGGTCATCCTCTACCATCCGGTGGAGTGGGACCTCTCGCCGGTTGGCGGGTCACGCTACGCGCGCGTGATCGACAACATCGTCCAGGAGCTCGAGGTCGAAACGGGTCGAGTCCTGTTCGAGTGGCACTCGCTCGACCATATCGCGGTCGACGAGTCGATGCGTAAATACAACCCGAGCGCTGTCGGCGCGGTGTTCAACGATCCCTTCGACTATTTCCACCTCAACTCGATCGCCGAGGCGCCCGATGGCGATCTGATCATCTCGGCGCGGCACAGTTTCGGTGTCTACAAGATTGCCTACCCGACCGGTGAGGTCGTTTGGCGGCTGAATGGCAATCGCAGCGACTTCGAGATGGGGGAGGGAACCCCGTTCGCCTGGCAGCATGACGCGCAACTGTTCCCGGATGGCGTCCTGACCCTTTTCGACAACGCCGAGAGCAACCAGGACCTTGACGGGACCGTGGCGTCCCGCGGGTTGGTGCTGCAGCTCGACGAAGCGGCGATGACAGCGACCCTGGCCCAGGAGTACATCCATCCGACCGAGATCCTTTCCACCAGCCAGGCGAATATGCAGACCCTGCCGAACGGCAATCGCTTCATCGGCTGGGGCAGCGCACCGGTCTTCAGTGAGTTCACCGACGCTGGCGAGCTGATCTTCAACGGGCGCTTCCCCAAGGGTGGGAACTCCTACCGCGCCTACCGCATGCCCTGGGTTGGTGAGCCCGTCGAGCCCCCTGCGATCGCCGCGGAGACCTCTGCCGCCGGCTCGCTGACCGTCTATGCGAGCTGGAACGGCGCCACCGAGGTGGCGAGCTGGCGCGTGTTGGGCGGTGAGAGCGAGGCCGACCTGGCCGAGGTCGGCTCCGCCGCGCGTGCCGGGTTCGAGACCGAGATTCCGGTGGACACCCTCGTCACGTTCGTCGCCGTTGAGGCGCTCGATGCGAGCGGAAACATCCTCGGTGCGTCGGAAGTCATCCAGCCCGGCGCCTGATATCGCGCAGGGCAGCGGTGCCGCCAGGCATCGCCCGAGCCTTCGGGCCCTGATTGTCGAGCGGTCCGGAGGCGCCTGGCATCCGGGAGGAAGACATTCATGTCCAGGACCTCGCAGGACCAGCCCGTCAGGCAGAACCGCAACCATCGAGCGCCGTCGACGCACTCCCGCCGGACGCTGATTCGCGCGGCTGGGGCAGGGGCGCTCGCCTTGGCCAGCGACACGACACTGGTCGGAGCAGCCAGGCCCAACCACGTGCCGGTTCCGGCCAGCCGCATGCACGCGCGGTCGCAGCACTCGGGCGAGATCGTCACCTTTCCCCGGCCGGGAAGTCGCACGGCATCACCGTTCACGGAAATCACCTTCCGGGGGGTGGACCGGGAGATGCTGGGCTCGGTCACGGTCGTGGGCTCGCGGAGCGGGGCGAACGCGGGGCGCCTGATGCCGCATGCGGATGGCAACGGCGTGAGCTTCGTCCCGGACGCGTGGTTCGAGCCGGGCGAAGAAGTGACGGTGACCGCCGACCTTGAGATGGAGCCGCTCGTGTTCGAGGTGGCGCGCCCGGCGCGTCAGCGCCGTGCCCCGTCAGACCTCGTTACCGACGATCCGGCCGTTCCGCCGCGGACATTTCGGTCTCGCCCCGACCTGCGCCCGCCGGTGATGGACATTACGACGCCAGCCGAGGGCACCGATGAGGGCCTGATTTTTCTCGGCACCAGGGTCGGCGGCGGGCAGGCCGGCGCGATGGTGCTCGACGACACCGGCGAGCTGGTCTGGTTCCTGCCGCCAGACAACCACATGAACGCCCACTACGACGTCCGCGTTCAGGAGTATCGGGGCGAGTCCGTCGTCACGTTCGCTGAAGCGAACGCCGCCGGACCGGTGGGCTGGCGACGCGGGCACTACGTGATCTGCGATGCGACCTGCGAGCGCATCGCCGAATTCCCGATCGGCAACGGCATGCCGGGTGGGGATCATCACGAATTCCTCATCACGCCGGAAGACACCGCCCTCGTTGGCGCCTACTTCCCGATCCATTGGGACCTTTCCGAAGTCGGTGGCGCTTCGGACGGCGTCGCAGTCGACTACGTCGTCCAGGAGCTGGAGATCGAGACAGGGCGCGTGCTGTTTGAATGGCACGGGCTCGACCACATCGGGCTGGATGAGTCGTATGCAAAAGTTCCCGGTGACGCCAACGGGCAGTACGACTATATCCATATGAACTCGATTGGGGTCGGCCCGGATGGCGACCTCGTCATGAGCGCGCGTCATACGTTTGCCGCGTACAAGATCAGTCGCGCGACCGGGGAGATGCTCTGGCGCCTGAATGGCAAGCGCAGCGACTTCGAGATGGGCGAGGGGACGGAGTTCGCGTACACGCACGATGCCCGACTGCACGAGGGCAATGTCCTCACGATTTTCGACAACGCGACCTCCGGCTACAACACCGACAAGGTGTCGCGTGGCCTGGTGATCGACCTGGACGAGGAGGCGATGACGGCCACCCTGGTGCAGGAGTACATCCATCCGACCGAAATCGTGGCGGTGAGCCAGGCCAACGTGCAGGTCCTGCCGAACGGCAACGTCTTCATCGGCTGGGGCAGCGCGCCGGTGTTTTCCGAGTTCACCGAGGACGGCGAATTGATCTTCAACGGGCGCTTCCCCAAGGGTGGCAGCTCCTATCGCGCCTATCGGTTCCCGTGGAGCGCTCAGCCGACGGAGCCGCCGGCGACCGCCGCGGAGGTTGCCGACGACGGCTCGCTGACGGTCTACGCGAGCTGGAACGGCGCCACCGAGGTGGCGAGCTGGCGCGTGCTGGGTGGTGAGAGCGAGGCCGGCCTGGCCGAGGTCGGCTCCGCCGAGCGTTCCGGGTTCGAGACCGAGATTCCGGTGGACAGCACCGTCGCGTTCGTCGCGGTCGAGGCACTCGACGCGAGCGGCGCCGTGCTCGGCGCGTCTGATCCGATCGAGGTCGACGGATAAGTGATCGCAAAGGGGTCCTGGGAGATGCAATCGATTCGATCTGACGGTGACGATGCGGCTTCCGCGCCTACCCTGTCGCGGCGGGACGTGCTTCGTGCGGCCGGCGCCGGGACGTTGGCTTTGGCCATCAGCACGATCGCGGGGCCAACCGGCACCCTCGCTCGTCAGCGTGCCGGTGTGGCCACCTATCCGCCCCACGACACCTGGACGGCATCGCCCCGAACGGAGATCAGCTTCCGGGGCGTCACGGCGGAGGATCTGGGCACGCTGGTCGTGACGGGGTCGTCCAGCGGCGGAAAATCGGGGATTCTCAAGCCCCACGCGGATGGCAACGGTGCCAGCTACATCCCGGATTCCGTGTTCAATCCGGGCGAATCCGTGACCGTTCGAGCGGATATCCGGCTGGCGCCCACCTCCGATGGAGCGCTGACGTTTGGCGTGGTGGAACCTGCCGAGCTGACCCACACCACTGCCGAACGCGTCACCGATGACCCCGAGGTGACGACGCACGAGTTTCGCTCGCGTCCCGATTTGATCCCGCCGGTGCTGCAAATCACCGAGCAGGCCGATGGGATCGCGGAGGGCCACATCTTCCTCAGCATCAGGGCCGAGGGCGGGCAGCGCGGCGCGCTTGTCGTCGACAACGCCGGCGAGCCAATCTGGTTTTCCCCGGCGGCAAATGAGCTGGACGACCACACCGATGTGCGGGTGCAGGAGTATCTCGGCGAGCCGGTGATCACCTTCATGGAGGGCAACGGTCCGCGCGGTTACAGCCGCGGGCACTTCGTCATTTGCAACAATGCCGGTGAGCGGATCGCCGAGTTTGGGTTTGGAAATGGAGTCGGCGGAGGTGGCGATCTCCACGAGTTTCTCCTCACGTCGCAGAGCACGGCCCTCGTGGCTGCCTACCACGCGGTGAAGTGGGACCTCTCCCCGGCAGGTGGCTCGAAGTACGGCACGGTGCTCGATTGCATCGTGCAGGAGCTCGAAGTCGAGACCGGTCGGGTGCTGTACGAGTGGCACAGCCTGGATCACGTTGCGGTGGAGGAGTCGTACCTGTCCGCCCCCGCTCGACCGGACAACCCTTACGATTATTTTCACCTCAACTCGATCAACGTCACCCCGGACGGCAATCTCATCGTCAACGCGCGGCATACCTTCGCCTGCTACAAGATCGATGGGGTAAGTGGAGATGTGATCTGGCGCCTGAATGGAAAGCGCAGCGATTTCGAGATGGGGGAGGGGGCGGCGTTCGCCTGGCAGCATGACGCGCACATCCGTGAGAACGGGGAGGTCACGCTGTTCGACAACGCCGATGCCGACCAGGAGGCGGATGCCACCGTCGATTCGCGCGGGATCGTGCTCGCGCTCGACGAGGAGGCGATGACGGCGACGCTGGTGCGGGAGTACATCCACCCAACGGGCATCCTGTCCGTCACCCAGGCGAACCAGCAGCGCCTGCCGAACGGGAACGTCTTCATCGGCTGGGGGAGCGCGCCGGTGTTCTCCGAGTTCACCGAGGATGGCGAATTGATCTACAACGGGCGCATGCCGATCGGTTGCACATCCTACCGCGCCTATCGCTTTCCGTGGGTCGGCGAGCCAGCCGAGCCTCCGGCGATTGCCGCGGAGCCTGCCGCCGATGGCTCGCTGACCGTGTACGCGAGCTGGAACGGTGCCACCGAGGTGGCAAGTTGGCGCGTGCTTGCCGGCACGACGCCAACCGCGCTGTACGAGGTCGGCGCCGCGCCTCGGACCGGTTTCGAGACGGCGATCGAGGTGACCGGCGATGGCCCATTCATCGCCGTCGAGGCGCTCGGCATGAACGGAAACATCCTCGGCGCATCGGAAGCGATCGAGGTCGGTGCGTGAGCGGACGGGCGTCACACCCTCAAGGGGAGCGGATATGCGCGCTGTAGCCGGGAAGAACGCTCGTGAAGGCAGGGGTTCGGGACGCGAGCACCGGACCACCCGCCGGGCGGTGATGGGCGCGGCTGCGGCCGGAGCAATCGCGCTCGCGCTACCCCGCCTGTCCGCCGCGCAGCAACCGACGGTGGCGATCTACCCGGCGGCGGGCACGTGGACGGCGTCGCCAGGCACCGAGATCAGCTTTCGCGGCATCTCCGCCGAGGAGCT
>CBFGRG010000179.1:0-6672 GCA_965651105.1 uncultured bacterium
CGCCGGCCGTTTCCCCGCGGCCGCGGTAAGCGCCAGCTTCTGCCGCATGCCCTTCGAATACGTACCGAGTGTGCGCCGCAGTGCGGCATCTCCCAGCTCCAGCGCATCGAGGATGCGGTCTCGCCACTCCGGCGGGCGGCCGCTGATCGTGGCGGCGTAATCGAGCTGCTGATATCCGGTCAGGTCGGGATAGAGCCCGTCGGCCGTCACCAGGTAGCCCACTCGCTCCCGCGCCTGCACGCCATCACTCCAGGTATCGTGACCAAGCATGCGCGCTTCGCCTGCGGTTGCCCGCATGAAGCCCATCACGATCCGGATCAACGTGGTCTTGCCGGCGCCGTTGGGCCCAAGAAAGCCAAAGATGCTTCCGCGCGGTACGGCCATCGTCACGCCGTCAAGCGCGAGGATGCGCCCGTAGCGCTTTGTCAGGGATTCGATTTCGAGCACCGCGTCGGGTGCGGCCATACGTCGCTCCAGTGGTCAGGGTCGCCAATATCGCGTTTCATTGGCATGATGATCGCATGTTGATCTGTCGATTTGCCGAAGGGACACGCTGAGATGATCGGATTCGAGACGCCCACGCCGGCACCCGGTTGGGAGACGCGCCGCTCCGAGCCTACCTGGGGCCGCGACAGCATGATCGCCGCCGCCCACCCCCTGATCGTCACCGCCGGGGCCGAAATCCAGCGGCAGGGCGGCAATGCCGTCGACGTCGCCGTCGCCTGCGGGCTGGCAGCGTCCGTGGTGATGCCGGAGATGTGCGGTCTCGGCGGCGACCTGTTCGCTGTGCTGCACGACCCGCGCACCGGCAAGACCGAGGCGGTGATGGGCAGCGGCATCTCCCCCCGTGCCGCCACCGACGAGATTATGCTCGACGCCGGCGATCGCGCGGGCCGCAAGATGCCGAACCGCGGACCGCTCTCGATCGGCGTGCCCGGCATGGTTGATGCCTACCGCACCCTGCTGGAGCGCTGGGGCACGATGTCGTTTGCGCAGGTCGCCGAGCCGGCGATCGATTTCGCCCGCAACGGCTTCGCGCTGCTTCCGCTCGGCGCGATGTATATTGCAAACGCCGCCGAGATGCTCAGGAAGGATCCGGCGGCGGCCGCGCTCTTCTTCCGGGATGGCGAGCCGCTGAAGACCGGTGACAGGCTGGTGCAAAGCGGCCTTGCCGACACGCTCGAAGCGATCGGCCGTGATGGCACCGAAACGTTCTACCGCGGCGAGATCGCGAAGCGGATGCTCGCCTATCTCTCCGACCAGGGCGCGCTGCTGAGCGAGGAAGACTTCGCCGGGCACGAAACCGAGGTCGCCGCGCCGCTCGCGGTCACCTATCGCGGTTACACAGTGCACCAGACGTGCCTCCCGAGCCAGGGGCTGATCCTGCTCGAGGAGCTCAACATCGTCGAGCATGGCCAGATCGCCGATCCGGTCGACGTCGAGGCGATCCACCTGATGGTCGAGGCGAAAAAGCTTGCCTATGCCGACCGGCTCGGACACGTTGCCGACCCCAAATTCCACGACAACCCGCTCGACCAATTGCTCTCGAAGGAATGGGCGAAGCAACGCTACGCCCTGATCGATCCCGAAAAGGCGGCGACCGACGTGCCCCATGGAGAGATGTCCAAGGGCGACACGACCTACCTCGCGACCGCCGACGGCGACGGGATGATGGTGTCGCTGATTCAGTCGGTCAGCAGCGACTTCGGGAGCGGCGTCGTGGCCGGCGACACTGGCGTGGTGATGAACAACCGCGTCGGCCGGGGCTTCTCGCTTGTCGAGGGGCACCCAAACTACTTCGCGCCCGGCAAGAAGACGATGCACACGCTCAATGCCTACCTCATCGACGATCCCCAGGGCCGACCGGTGATCGCCGGCGGCACGCCTGGTGGCGACGGACAGCCACAGTGGAACCTGCAGGCGATCTCGGCGTTGATCGACGGTGGCATGGATGTCCAGCAGGCAGTCGACCTGCCACGCTGGACGAGCTGGCCCGGCACCGACCCGGCCAGTATCGACAACCCGTTCGAGCTGCGCATGGAAGCGCGCTACTCGGAAGAGACCCGCAAGGCGCTGGCGGAGAAGGGCCACGAGGTGAAGGTGCAAGGCGCCTGGTCAGGCGGCGGCTCGGCACAGCTCATCGCGCGCGACCCGGAAACGGGCGTCATGGCCGGCGGCTCCGACTCCCGGGTGGAGGGCCTTGCACTCGGAAGGTAATCCTGCGACACACAGCCGAGCCCGCCCTCCGTGGGCGGGCTCGTGCGATTGCGTCCTGGGTCAATGGATCAGGACGCGAAGGTCTCGACCGGTCCCTCGATGACAATCGGGTCACCGTCGATCATGTCGTCGGTACCCTGCTGCCCGAACGACATCGCTCGCTCGGTAGACTCCTCGGCGCCAGCCTTGTCCCGAAAGATGCCGACCGAGATCCAGGTGTTCCGCTCGTCATCCGCGATCACGTAGTACGTGATGTAGCCGGGCACCTCGCGTACGGACGCGATGAAGCCTTCCTCGACCGAAGCCGTCACGTCCGACGCCTTGAACTCCGGCTTGACCTTGCGCACCCGCGCCACCGCGTAGGCGCCCTCCAGATCCGACTCCGCGACGGGTGTGGCGCCCTGCGCAAGCACGCCCTGGCTCAATCCGCCCAGGCCCAGCAGTGCCAGCCCGGCTCCGCCCATGGCGCGCACCACGCCCCGACGTGTCGATTCCATCCGCCTCTCGCCTGACATATCGCCTCCCGTTGATGATTGTTGGAAATTTGTACGTGGAATTCCCAACAATCATAAGATGAGTCGACATTTTTGGGCAACAGGCGCAGGCAGGCCAAAGGTCCTACGATCGCCTTCGGCGCCAGAAGGGTCCGAGTCCGAGGCGGTGCCGGCGGTTGCGATGCCGGGATTTTCTGGGCGGCTTGAGCGCGGCCGGATCCATCCCCGGCGCCCAAACCGGCCCCGTCTCCGGATCGTCGACCTCGATACCGAGCCGCTCCAGCAACGCCTTCGCCCACACCGCCCGGAACGGTCGCGGCCAGACGGGGATGCCCGGCCCGTGAGAATCCGACCCGGCCGAGGTGAGCAGTCCGTGCATGCCTGCCAGCGAGCGAAACCTCGCCGTGTCGCGGTCGGTGTAGGTGCGGTAGTGACACTCCAGGCCATCGATCGGCGCGTCACCGAGCAGCTTCTCCAGCGTCTCGGCTGTCATTGCTGGACCGAGATCGGGGCGGCCCGGATGCGCCATCACGCAGATACCGCCGCCGGCGTGTGCCGCCGCGACGACCTCCTCGATCGGCAGATCACTGTTGAATCGACCGCCGAGCTCCGTGATCAGGTTCGCCGCCTCGGTCAGGTTGCGAACATGCCCCTCCGCGATCATCGTGTTGAGCACTTCGGGGTAGGTCCACATCTTGCCCTCGCCGACCGCCTTCGCCAGCGACGGCAACGCGCGACCCGTCTCCTCCACACGCACCACGTTCCGCTGGGCCAGCTCCCGCAGCTGTGTTTCCTGCTTGCGCATCAGGTCGAGAAACGGCTTCACCTCGTTGCGCTCGTCATCCGGACGGATGCCGTAGACCAGCATGTGCCACTGCCGGTTGTCGTGCCGGACCGTCACCTCGACTCCGGGAATGATCCGCACGCCGCGCCGTGCGCCGCGCTCGATCGTCTCGACCACGCTGCGCTGGGTGTCGTGGTCGCAGACGGCAGCAACACGGATTCCCACCTCTGCGAGATGATCCACAAGCTCTGCCGGCGTCCAGACACCATCGCTCTCGAAGGTATGCAGGTGGAGATCGACGGCATCGTCGGCACGAAGCCGGGTCGGAATATCTGGAATCACGGCGAATCCTGGCATCGAGCGAAATCCGGTGACGGACTGACACCGGGAAGCAAGTATGATGGGAGAGTACACGACATCGGGGAGCCGAACAGGTTCCCGCATGCAACCGATGGAGGCAACGCGGCTCATGGGCGAGAAGCAGACTACCAACCTCGAACCGCTCGACGACGCGGTCGGCAGCCTGTTCAAGGCATACGACGTCCGGGGCACCGTGCCCGATCAGCTCACGCCGGACATCGCCTACCGAATCGGCCGGGCGGTCGTCGCGTTCCTCAATGCCGACGAGGTCGTCGTCGGGCGCGACATGCGCGTCTCCGGTCCGTCGTTGCAGGCGGCGTTGATGGATGGCATCCGCGATCAGGGCGCCAGCGTCACCGATATCGGGCTCGTCTCGACCGACACGCTCTACTTCGCGGTCGGGAAGCACGGCTTCCCCGCCGGGGTGATGATCACCGCCTCGCACAATCCCGCCAACTACAACGGTTTCAAGATTTGTCGCGATCAGGCACAGGCGCTGTCGCTGGACACCGGCATCGGCGACATTCGCGACATGGTGGTCTCGGGTGACTTCCCCGAGCCCCGCGGCAAGCGGGGCGATCTCACCGAGAAGGACGTGCTGAGCGCCTACGCCGAGCACGCGCTGTCGCTGATCGACCCGGCGAAGATCAAGCCGCTGAAAATCGCCGTCGATGCGGGCAACGGCATGGGCGGCGTGCTGGCGCCGGCTGTGTTCGACAAGCTTCCGGTCGAGGTCGTGCCGCTCTACTTCGAGCTGGACGGGACCTTCCCCAACCACGAGGCCAACCCGATCGAGCCGGAGAACGTGCGCGACCTCAAGCGTGCGGTGATCGAGCAGCAGTGTGATTTGGGTATCGCCTTCGACGGCGACGCCGACCGCATGTTCCTGATCGACGAGAATGGAGACTTCATCGGCGGCGATATGACCACGGCGATGGTCGCGCTGGAGCTGCTCAAACACCATCCCGGCGCGACGATCGTCTACAACCTGATCTGCTCGCGCACGGTGCCGGAGGTGATCGAGGAGAACGGTGGCACCGCCATCCGCTCCCGCGTCGGCCACAGCTACATCAAGGCATTGATGCGCGAAGAGGACGCGATCTTCGGCGGCGAGCACTCCGGCCACTTCTACTTCCGCGACAACTGGTACGCCGACTCCGGCATGATCGCCGCGCTGACGGTGCTCCAGCTCATCTCGGTCTCGGACCAGTCGCTGTCGGAAATCCTTGAGCCGATCGACACCCGCTATCGTTCCGGCGAGATCAACAGCGAGATCGCGGATGTCGAGGGCACGATGCAGCGCGTCGAGGATCACTTCGCGGCAGAGGGCGCCGACATCGACCACCTCGACGGTCTCACCGTCGGGTTTGACGATTGGTGGTTCAACCTGCGCGCCTCGAACACGCAGCCCCTGATCCGTCTCAACGTCGAAGCCGAGACGCAGGAGCTCCTCGATGCAAAGACCGCCGATGTGCTCGGACTGATCCGCCAATGAGCGCCATGCCGAAAACCACGCCACTCGCCACTCGGCCCGCTGCGCCGGAGGATGCCGCCGCGATCGCGGCGATCTACAACGAAGGCATCGACGACCGCGTGGCCACCTTCGAGACGCGCCATCGGACGCCGTCCGATATCGAAGCGTGGTTCGATGGCGTCCATCCGGTGGTCGTCGTCGAACGCAATGGCGCCATCGTTGGATTCGCCTCGACGTCGACCTATCGCCCGCGCGAGTGCTACGCCGGGATTGCCGAATACTCGGTCTATGTCGCCCGCAGTGCGCGAGGGCACGGCGTTGGCCGCGCGGCGATGCTGGCGCTGTTCGACGCCGCCCGCGAGGCCGGCTACTGGAAGCTCGTCTCCCGCATCTTTCCCGAAAACATCTCCAGCTTGAAGCTCATGAAGTCCCTCGGGTTCCGCGAGGTCGGCACATACGTCCGGCACGGAAAGCTCGACGGGCAGTGGCGCGACGTCGTGATCGTGGAAAAGCTGCTCGATGAGGAGTGAGATCCGAATCGAGGACCGGCCGGACGCCCCGGAGTGGGGCATCGACGAGGCGACGATGGCACGCTGGCCGGAGCTGACGCCGGGCACCGAGGTCACGATCGTCAAGCGATCGGCGAAGCACGGCGGGGAGGAGCGGGCGCGCTATCCCGCGAGGGTGATCGCGTCCGACCTGCCCTCCCCCTGGCTGGTGTGCGAGGCCGTCTGGACGCATGGCACGGTGCCGCAGGGGATGCTGACGCTCGAAGACGGCGATATCCTCCACGAGATCTTTTCGCCGGTTCATCCGTACAACGCGTTTGCCGTATTCGCTGCTTCAGGCGAGCTGAAGGGGTGGTACGCGAACGTCGATTGGCCGGCGGTGGTGGAAGACGGAGCCGGCGAGGTGCTGCTGGTCTGGAACGATCTCTACATCGACCTCGTCGCAGCGGCTGACGGCCGGTTTGAGGTGCTGGACGAAGACGAGCTCGAGGAATCGGGTCTCAGGTCATCCGACCCCGTGCTTTACAGCCGCATCCTCACCGCCCGCGACGAGCTCCTCGCCCGCTTTCACGCCCGCCGTCCACCCTTCTGCGTTCCACACCGCATCGAACCCGGAGCCAGCCCGTAGACCCGCGCCGAGGTACGCGGGTGCGTGCAGCACAGGCGTGGGACGCATGTCATTCCGAGCCGCCGCGCAGCGGCGTGTCGAGGAATCTCTTCCGATTGTTGGCACCAGGGGCCGATTTCTGACGCTACCTCGCAAGAGATTCCTCGGCTTCGCGGCTTCGCCGCTGCGCTCGGAATGACATTGGTCGTTGGTAACAGTGGTCTGCC
>CBFGRG010000180.1:0-6671 GCA_965651105.1 uncultured bacterium
AGGGTGATGTCAGCCGTCAAACACGGCAGCGCGAGAGAGCCCCGCGATGGACGGCGCGGGGCTCTCGTGCGAGCGCTTTGCTTCTTCAGGTCACCGCGCCATCCCGAGCGAACCCGTCGTAACGCCGACCTTCGTCGCGAGCCGCCACAGGGGCTGCCCGACGGGATGATTCACAGACCCGCCGATCCGCGGGCCTGCGAGTCATGTCCTGTATCTGATCGCTATGCGATGTCGCCGGTGATCGCCCAGAGGTGATGCGTCTCGGCGCCAACCGCGCCGACGTAGACCACACCGTCGACGATCGCCGGCGTGGACGTAATGAAATCGTCGGCCTGCATCGTCCACAGCTCCTCACCGGTGGCGGCGTCGACGCAGTGGAGGATGCCGTCGCGATCACCGAAGAAGGCCGCGCCGGACGCCAGACTCACCGAGCTGCCGGTGTTGCCGTGCACTGGATAACGCCACGCTTCGTCGCCGGTGGCGGCATCGAGCGCGACGATTGCGCTGGCCTCGGCGGTCACCGAGTCGAGGTAGACGAGCCCATCACTCACCGCCGGCGACAGGTCGACGATGTCGCCCAGGGGCGCAGTCCAGATCTCGGCGCCGGTGGCGGCCTCGAGGGCGTAGGCGATGCCATCCCCGCCGCCGACGAAGACGACGCCGTCAGCGACGGCCGGGGAGGACGATTCATTGTTCCACCCGATCGTCGCGGTCCAGACCTCCGTGCCGGTGGCGGCGTCGAGCGCGTAGAGGACGCCGTCGTCGCTGCGGGCGAACACGATGCCGTCCGCCACGGCCGGCGCGATCCAGTTGCGAGCGCCGGTCACGTATTCCCAGATGAGATCGCCGGTAGCAGGGTCGAGCGCGAAAACGGACCCGGAATAGCCGTTCAGATAGAGCACCCCGTCGGAAATGGTGCCGTCGGAGAAGAGCGACGGCGCTCCCGAGGTTGCGTTCCAGAGCTCGGCTCCATCGGCGGCGCTGAGGGCAAAGAGGACCCCACCGCCCCCGCTGGCAATGACGATGTCGTCGATGATCGCCGGGGTGCCGACGTATCCGCCGACCTCGAAACGCCAGCGCTCGGTGCCGTCGGCGGCATCGAAGGCGTGGAGGAATCCTTCGAGATCGCCAGCGTAGACGGTGCCGTCGACGACGGCGGGGGAGGAGCGATGTCCACCGGTTTCGACGTTCCAGAGGACGGTCGGGTTGGCGATCGGGCCGGGGCCTGGGTTCTGGCCGGTGTGGGCGGGATCGACGTGGAACATCGGCACGCTGCCAGGTGCCGCGACCGGGCTGGCGACCGGCGAGGCGGATTGCGCGCCGACGTTGCGGGTCAGCAGCGTGGGTCCGAGGGCGAGGGCAGGCAGTGAGGCGGCGAAACGGCGTCGGGTTGTCGGCATGCGAGGTGGCTCCTGGCGTCAGGTGGCAGTCAGGGTGATGGCCGCGCCGATGGCGCGGGTTCCTGTTTCGACGATGGATCAGTCCCGAGGGAGTATAGGGGGCGAGGTGATGTCCCTACCAGAGCCGTTCGACACCGTAGTTGTCCAGTGCGGTGTCGTTGCTGAGGATAGGCAACTCTTCGACCAGCGCATGAGCGACCAGCAGCCGGTCGAACGGGTCGCGGTGGTGAAAGGGCAGGCGCGAGAGGATGTCGAGGTGCTGTGGGGTCATCGGCGATGAGATTCTGAGCTGTTTGGCTCAATTCGGGGCTCGCCTCGACCTGCCACAGGTACGCGTGGGGATCGAGCACGTATCTCATTGGCAGGCGACTGGCGAGGGCCACACGGGTCTACGTGTTCCCAACATCATCGTCTCCGAGATACGGCTCGAATCCCTCGGGAATGTCGTCGAAGTCGGGAGCGATCCAGATCTTTTCCTTGAGGATGCCGAAACTGTCTCGCCTTGGCCGTCTCTGGCTGGGTTTGTCATCGGGGTCAGGCTCGCCGCTGGCTGCTCGCGCGGCGTCGGCCATGCCCGTTGACTCCCGATCGCGTCCATTCAGGTCGCTGTGCGGGCGGGCAGGTGCCTGCGTCGGGACGACGGCAAAGGTGCTGCCGTCGTCGCGTACGATGACGACCTCCTCGCCCTCGGCGGCTTTGGCGAGAAGGTCGGCAAGATGGGCTTTGGCCTGGTCCAGCGTCATCGTCGTCATGACCCGAGTGTACACCTGTGCCGTCATGCGAAGCCCGCACCAGTACCGACATAACCGAGTTTCAAGGCCGGCACAGGATTCAGGATCATCCCTTCATCGAGCCGGCGAGCATGCCGCGAATGAAGAACCGGCCGAGCAGGATGTAGATGATCGCCGTCGGCAGAGCGGCGACCACCGCGCCTGCCATCAACACGTTCCAGGCGACCGAGAAGCCGCCCGAGAGATTGTTGAGCGCGATCATGATCGGTTGGCGGTCCGGGTTCGGAACCACGACCAGCCCGAACAGGAAGTCGTTCCAGATATTGGTGAACTGGAAGATGCCGACGACGACGAACGCCGGAATCGACAGCGGCAGCATGATGCGCCGGAAGATGCCCAGGACGGAGTCCCCGTCGACGCGAGCGGCTTCGACGAGCTCACCGGGGATGTTCGTGAAGTAGTTGCGGAAGATCAGCGTCGTGATCGGCAGGCCATAGACGACGTGGACGAGGATGAGCCCGGGGATCGTTCCGTAAAGCCCGATTTCCCGCAGCACCCGGATGAGCGGGATGAGGATGGACTGGTAGGGAATGAACATCCCGAAGAGCAGGATCGTGAACAGGAGGTCCGAGCCGCGGAACTTCCATTTCGAGAACAGGTACCCGTTGATCGCCCCGAGGAGCCCCGAGATCAGCGTCGCCGGGATGACGATCAGGAAGGTGGATACCAGGTTCGGGCTCAGTCGGGTCCAGGCATCGCGGTAACCACTGAAGTTGAGCTCGGTGGGCGGCGCCCACATGTTCGAAAGGCTGACGTCGGCGGTTGCCTTGAGACCCGTGATGACCATGACGTAGACGGGCAGGGCATAAAAGAGCACCGCCAGCGAGAGCACGCAAAAGACCGTCCAGCGGACCAGTCGGCTTTGTTGGTGGCCCTTCGGTGGGCTGGGGCTGGTGATCGAGGCTGCCATGGCTAGAGTTCCTTCAGGTTGCGCGCCAGGTACGGGACGATCACGACCGACACCATGATGAGCATGATGATCGATGCCGCCGCGCCGAGGTTGTACCTGGTGGCGCGGAATGTCTGCTCGTAGACGAAGATGCCAGGCACGTCGGTGGCGAATCCCGGGCCGGTACCGGACATCGCATAGATCAGGTCGAAGATCTTGAGCGAGACATGCCCGAGGATGATGAGAATGCTGATCGTGATCGGGCGCAGGATCGGGATGATGATGTCGGCGTAGATGCGCCAGCCGCTCGCACCGTCGAGCTGGGCCGCTTCGCGAATCTCGTGCGAGATCGTGCCGAGACCGGCCAGGTACATCGCCATCGCGAATCCGGAGAGCTGCCAAACCGCGGCAATGACCACGGGAATCATGGCGAGCGGAATGCCAAGCGGTACGCGCACCCCGCTCAGCCCCGGAATTATCGCGCCGAGGTCACCGGCGACGTCGGGAGTCGTCAGCCATGGCGGCCAGAACTCGGGCAGCCCCAGCTTGTTGAGCAGCCAGTTGAGGCCGAGGCTGTCCAGCAGCAGGTTGATGCCGGTCTCCGGGTTGAAGACCCATCGCCATGAGATGCCCGTGACGATGAAGGAAAGTGCGTAGGGAAAGAGAAAGATGTTCCGGAAGACCGAGCGGCCGAAAACGGACTGATCCAGCAGGATGGCGAGCACCAGCCCGGCCACCACCGAGATGGCGAGGAAGAGCACGGTGAAGACGAAGGTGTTCCGGAGATCGATCTGGAACCGGCTCATTCCGAAGAGCCGCCGATAGGTCGCCCAGGTCTCCTCGGCCAGGGAGAGATCCATGCTGGCCGAGCTCCAGTTGGAGAACGACACCCAGATGGTCATCCCGATGAACCCGTAGACAAAAATCAGAATCAACAGCAGGCTGGGTGAGAGCAGCAGCTTGGGGAGAAGCGACTCGCCTCGGAAACGGGACTTCCGTGTCGATGTCTCGACGGCTGGGATGGGAAGGTCTGCCATGAATCCTGACCAATTGGTGTTGCTCGGGGTCGCGCGTCAGGGGCGTGATGCACATGCTCCCGCGTCGACCCCGGCCCAGACATGAACGAGCGGACTCCTGAGCGGGTCCGCTCCTGCGATTCGCTGATGTTCTGCTGCGCGGGCGGGGTCGAGCGGTCGACCCCAGCCCGTGCAGGGTGAGCCGAGCGCTACCCGCCCAGCTGCGCATCCTCGGCGGCGAAGACCAGCTCCTCCTGGAACAGGGCGGTGTCGCCGGAGGCCAGGAAGGCGTTGGTGGCGTCGAAGATCGACTGCTTGAACTGCGGCGAGGCCGCCTGGCTGTGCGCCATCGAGCCGACGACGTCGCCGTTGCCGAAGTCGTTGGCCGACCACTGCATGTACTCGTTGAAGCCGGAGGTATCGGCGTCGGTGCGGGCCGGGATGGCACCCTTGAACGGCGCGAAGGCGGTCTGCGCCTCGACGTTGCCGCACGTCAGCAGCCAGTTTTCGGCGTTGACCGGGTGCGGCGCGCCGGCGGGCAGCGTGAAGCCGTCGATAACCGACATGAAGCTGCCGGCGGTGCCCGGATGCGCGACGTAGCCGATCTGGTCCTCGACCTCGCGGCCGACGAAGAAGCCCCAGGCCCAGTCGCCCATCGAGGTCATCGCGGCGCGACCCTCGATTACGAGGTCGGCGGCGGCGTCCCAGGTGAGGGCGGAGTAGTCGTCGTTGCTGAACTGGAGCATCTGCCCCATGGTCTCGATGGCGGCGGTGACATCTTCGCTGTCCCAGCCGACGGAGCCGTCCCAGAGGCCGGTGTACCCTTCCGGTCCGAGCTGGGCAAGGAGCACGTTCTCGAGCAGCTGCGGCGCCGGGAACTGATCCTGGTTGGCGAGCCCGAGGGCGGGGATGTCCTCGCCGAGGGCTTCGGCGATCTCGAAGAACTGATCGACGGTCATCTCGTCGGTGATCTCGACACCGGCGTCGGCGACGACCTGCTTGTTGTAGAACATCACGTTGCCGCGGTGGACGCCAACCGGCACGAGCCACTTCTCGCCGTCGCGCTCGAGCTGGTCGATGATGCCCTGCGGGTAGACGTCGTTCCAGCCGTTCTCATCCCAGAGGGCGGTCACCGGCTCGCAGAACCCTGGGTCGACGTAGAGGTCGAAGAGCTCGGCGCCCGGGTGGGTCTGCCAGGAATCGGGCGGATCCCCACCGTTGAGGCGGTTCTGGAGGGCGACCTGCGCGTTGACGCCGGCGCCGCCGGCGACGGTGGCGTTGGTGATCTCGACGTCGGGGCTGCCCTCGGCGAAGTGGTCGAAGAGCGCCTGAAGCCCGTCGACCTCGCCGGGGTTGGTCCACCAGGAGAAGACCTCGAGTTCTTCCTCGGCCTCCTGGGCACCGACGCGCATCCACGGTGCGGTCGCGAGCACGGCAGCGCCGGCGCTGGCACCGGCGAACGTGCGTCGGTTGAGGGTAAAGCGTCCACGTTTGCGATTCGCTGTCACCTTTGACCTCCTGAAGAGCTATCGACCGTACACGGTGGCCCATGTCGCGTCCGAAGGCGGGGAAGGGGCGTGCCTCACATTCCTGAATACCTGTGGGAGCGCTCTCGACAGGCGAACGATGTGGTATGCAGCCGCCCGATTGTTGGTCCCCGATGGGTCGCGATCTGCCTTTTCACGGTCGTGGGTATTATCCACCCTTGTCGGACTTCTGGCAATTTTCGCTCGGTGGCGGTGCCGCTTCCGGGCGAATGGTGTCACAATCGACTCCGATAGGGCGCGTCTGCGCCAGGGAGGGAGCGGTGGCAAGAGGGGTGGCCGCCTCGGTTCTGGCGTCGTGCCTGTTTGCGGTGATGTTCTGGTACGTGACGCTGATGCAGCCGCTGACAGGCGGCGAGATCTTCGGTTGGCGGATGCTGTTCAACGCGCCGTGCATCACCCTGTTGCTGGTGCTCAACCGCGAGTGGGGGCTGGTGCGGAGCCTGTTCGGCCGGATGCGACGGCGGCCGGCGCTCGTGGCGGGCGTCATCGTCTGCGCCTGTTTCGTTGGCACGCAGTTTTGGCTGTTCCTCTGGGCGCCGCTCAACGGGCACGCGCTCGATGTCGCGCTCGGGTTCCTGCTGTTGCCGCTCGGGCTGATACTGGTCGGCCGGTTGGTGTTCGAGGAGCGCCTCACGCCGGCGCAGGTTGGCGCGGCCCTGCTGGCCGTGGTTGGGGTCGGCAACGAGATAGTTCGGGTGGGATCGGTGTCGTGGGTGGCAGGGTTCATCGCGATCGGCTACCCGATGTATTTCGCCCTCCGGCGCAAGTTGAAGACGAATCACCAGGGTGGCATGTGGGTCGAGATGCACCTGGTGGTCCCGTTCGCCGTGCTCATGATCGTGACAGGCCCCAACTCCCTCGGTACGCTGGTCGATCGACCAGCGCTGCTGGTGCTGATTCCCGGGCTCGGCCTGATCAGCGCGGTCGCGCTCACGGGGTACTATCTCGCCAGTCACCTGCTCAGGTTTGGGCTGTTCGGGTTGATGGGCTATCTCGAGCCGGTCCTGCTCGTAACGGTCGCGCTGCTG
>CBFGRG010000181.1:0-6661 GCA_965651105.1 uncultured bacterium
CTCGGGCAAAGGAACGCAGGCAGCGGTTCTCGGACCGCGGCTGGGGCTGGCGAAGGTCGCCCCCGGCGACCTTTTCCGCGCGGCGATTGCGGATGGCAGCGAGCTCGGCACCCAGGTCAAATCGATCCTGGAGGCGGGCGACCTGGTTCCCGACGAGCTGACCAACGCCATCGTCCGGGAGCGGCTCGAAGACATCGCGCGGCGGCGGGCGGCGGGCGAACTGAACGGAGCCCTCTTCGATGGCTTCCCACGCACTGCCGGCCAGGCGGAGGCGCTCGATGCCATTCTCGCCGAGCAGAACGATCAGATCGATGCCGTGGTCGAGATCGACGTGCCGCGCGAGGACCTGATCGCGCGACTCGCTGGTCGCCGGGTTTGCCCGGCGTGCGGCACGGTGTATCACCTCGAAGCGGACCCGCCTCGGATTCAGGGTACCTGCGACAAGGATGGCGCGACGTTGATCCAGCGGGACGACGACACGCCTGATGCGATTCGCCGCCGCCTCGAGATCTACGACGCGCAGACGAAGCCGCTGCTTTCCTACTACGAGGCACGCGGGGTGGTGGCCCGGGTCGATGGCAACCAGCCGATCGACGCGGTGACCGACGCCATCGTCGATGCCATCGCTGCCGAAGAGGTGCGCTGATGGCGATCACGATCAAGAATGCCCGGGAAATCGACAAGATGCGGCAGGCGGGCCACGCCGTGTCCGTCTGCCACCAGCGGGTGGAGGCGGCAATCGAGCCGGGCGTCAGCACCGCGGACCTGAACGACCTCGTCGCCGATACGCTCAAGGAGCTCGGCGCGACCTCGAATTTCCTCGGGCACCACGGGTTCCCGGGTGTGATCTGCGCTTCGGTCAACGAGGAGATCGTCCACGGCATTCCGGGCGACCGGGTACTGCGCGAAGGCGACATCATCTCGGTTGATATCGGCGCGATCATCGATGGCTTCCATGGTGATTCCGCGTGGACCTATCCGGTCGGCAAGGTCACGGATGAAATCGCGCGGCTGCTGCAGGACACCGAAGATGCGCTCTACGCGGGCATTGCGGCGGCGCGAAGCGGCAACCGCATCGGCGCGATCGGCGCGGCGGTCGAGGCGTTCGCGCGACCGCTTGGCTACGGGATCGTCGAGGGATACGGCGGCCACGGTATCGGTCGCCAGATGTGGGAAGAGCCCCACATCCCGAATCTCGGCAGCCCGCAGCATGGCCCGAGGATGCGACCAGGGATGACGCTGGCGATCGAGCCGATGCTCAACCTGGGCGACAAGGAAACACGAGTTCTCGATGATGACTGGACCGTGGTGACTGCGGACGGCTCGTGGTCGGCGCATTTCGAACATACGGTCCTGATTACCGAGAGTGAAGCAGAGATATTGACGAAGCGGCTGGCGCCTGTGGTAGACTAGCGTGTCGTTGCGCATGCTGACAGGCATGCGCTATCGCCGTGTACGCCGGATTGCCGAACACCACACCCCCAACCAGTGCAATGGGGGCCGCATGGCAGGTATGGCGTCACCAGAATGACACGAAAGCCACCTATCCCAGGTCTCGGCGCGAGTACCTGGCCGGCGGCCTGTTGCGCGCGCCGGGCGGCACGATCGAGCACGCTTGCCGCACACGATGTTGAGCATCATGAGGAGTAGGACAGGATGAAGGTCTCGGCTTCGGTGACCAAGCGATGCGAAAAGTGCCGCATCATCCGCCGCAAGGGCGTGGTGCGGGTGATTTGCACCAACCCGCGACACAAGCAGCGGCAGGGCTAATCCGCCCGGACGGTCACCCGACATAGAGGACAAGGAAACGGCATGGCGAGAATTTCGGGAGTCGATCTCCCGCGCGAAAAGCGGATCGAGGTGGCGCTCACCTACATTTACGGCATCGGGCTGCCGACCAGCCAGAAGCTGCTCGAGCGCACCGGCGTCAACCCGGACACCCGCGTGCGTGATCTCACCGAAGACGAGGCCAACCGGCTCCGTGAGATCATCGATCACGAGCTTCGCGTGGAGGGTGACCTTCGCCGCGAAGTGTCAATGAACATCAAGCGCCTGATGGATATCGGGGCCTACCGTGGCCTCCGCCATCGGCGTGGTCTTCCGGTTCGCGGGCAGCGCACCAAAACCAATGCGCGCACGCGCCGCGGTCCGAAGCGGCCAGTCAATCGCAGGAAGTAAGCAGGGCGATCCGGCCGGCGGCTACGCCGGGTCGGATGCGTCGATGTGGAGGCAGTGACACAGGATGTCTGAGCGGCAGCGAGGTTCCCGAGGCGGGCGTGTTCGACGACGTGATCGAAAGAACATCCCCCGCGGGCGTGCGTACATCAAGGCGACATTCAACAACACGATGGTGACCCTCACCGACCCCGCGGGCAACGTGATCTCGTGGTCGAGCGCGGGTGCGCACGGCTTCAAGGGGTCGCGCAAGAGCACCCCGTTCGCGGCGCAGGTGACGGCCGAGGCGGCCGCCCGCCGTGCCCAGGAGCACGGGTTGCGGCAGGTTGACGTCTTCGTCAAGGGTCCCGGCTCGGGCCGCGAGATGGCGATCCGATCGCTCCAGGCCAGCGGCGTGCAGGTGCTGTCAATCACCGACACGACCCCGATTCCGCATAACGGATGTCGCCCGCCCAAGCGGCGCCGCGTCTGATGCTGGCCGCGCCCCCAATCGGGCGCAATGACTGACGATCGATCGATCAAGGAGGCTCGAAACCCCCCATGGCGAGGTACACAGGCCCCGTGTGCCGGCTTTGCCGGCGCGAGGGCATCAAGCTCTATCTGAAGGGCTCGCGCTGCCACACCGACAAGTGTGCGATCAGCAAGCGCAGCTACGGCCCCGGCCAGCACGGACAGCGCCGCACCCGGCGCCCGTCCGAGTTCGGCCTGCAGCTTCGCGAGAAGCAGAAGGTGCGCCGGTACTACGGCATTCTCGAGACGCAGTTTCGCAAGCACTACCAGGAGGCCGTTCGGCGCGGTGGCGTGACGGGCGACAATCTCCTGCAGATTCTCGAGACCCGTCTCGACAACGTCGTCTACCGCATGGGCTTCGCCGATTCGCGCGCCCAGGCCCGGCAGCTGGTCATGCACGGCCACTTCACCGTCAATGGCCGCAAGACGAATATCCCATCGTTCGCGGTACGCGCCGGCGACGTGATCTCGGTGCGCGAAGAGAGCCGCAAGCGCGACTACTTCAAGGACTTTGGCGAGATCCTCGCGATGCATAACGCGCCGCAGTGGATCTCGATGAACAATGCCCAGCTGAGCGGCACGGTCCAGAACCTGCCGGCGCGCGACCAGATCGAGGTGCCGCTCTTCAACGACGCCCTCATCGTCGAGCACTACAGCCGGTAAGAAACGTGACGGGTCGCCTCGCGTGCGACCCGCACGCAACCTGGTCGCCGCGGCTGTGGCGGCCGGGGGAGCGTGAGGAGGCGAGTCCGCTTGTTGGAGCAACCGAAATTTACCATTGAACGTGTCGAGCAGGGGCTCAACTACGGCCGGTACGTCATCGGCCCGCTGGACCCTGGATATGGCACAACCCTGGGCAACTCGCTCCGGCGTGTCCTGCTGCGGTCGCTCGAAGGCGTCGCCGTATCGCGCATCCGGATCGACAATGTCTGGCACGAGTTTTCGACGATCCCGCACGTCCGTGAGGACGTCACCGAGGTGGTTCTCAACCTGAAGGGGATCAACCTGCGACGGATCGTTCCGTTCGAAGGCGACCTGCGCGCCCATCTGTTCTACAAGGCGGATGGGGACGGCGAGCAGACCGTGACGGCCGGCGACATCTCCTGGCCGGGTGAGATCGAGGTCGTGAACCCCGATCACCCGATCGCGACGGTGTCCGGATCCGGCGCGGTGATCGACATGGACCTGTGGGTCACCAGCGGCCGGGGCTACCTGACCGCCGAGGCGCAGGAGACGACGACGCTCGGTGAGATTCCGATCGACGCGATCTTCACGCCGATCGAGCGGGTCAACTTCGTCGTGGAGCACACCCGTGTGGGCCAGGCGGTCGACTTCGACCGGCTGATCTTCGAAATCCTGACCAACGGCAGCATCGACCCCGAGGACGCGCTGACCCAGGCGGCCAGCATCCTTCAGGGTCATGCGAAGGTGATCGCCGAGTTCAACCAGATCGAGACGCCGGAGTCCCCGGTGTCCGAGCTGCCTGAGGAAGTCCAGAACACGGCGCTGGCCGATCTCGGGCTTTCGCCGCGGGTGCTGAACGCGCTGCGGAGCAAGCAGATCGAGAAGGTCGGTCAGGTGCTGGCGATGGATCCGGAGGAGCTCCTCTCGATCCGCAACTTCGGCCCGCGCTCGCTCAAGGAGCTGCGGCAGGCGCTGGAAGCGGCCGGGCTGGTTCCCAGCGGTGAAGCCGAAAGCGCGGCCGACGATACTGAGGACGACCTCGAGACCCGTGAAGCCGCGGAGGCGATCGCTTCCCTCGGCAGCGCGGATGACGCGGTCGACAACGATGACGAGGATTCCGAGGAATGAGGCACAAGAAGGCGGGACGCAAGTTCGGTCGAAACCCGGCCCAGCGCAAGGCCATGCTTCGCCAGCTTGCCATTTCCCTGATTCAGAACGAGCGCGTCATGACCACCGAGGCGAAGGCCAAGGAGCTGCGCAGCGTGGTCGAGAAGCTCGTGACGATTGCGCGCGAGGATTCCGGGCATCACCGAAATCTCGTCATGTCCCGGCTCGATCACGAGCCGTCGGTGGAGCGCCTGTTCGGCACGGTCGCGCCGCGCTACGAGGGCGTGCCGGGTGGGTACACTCGCATCTCGAAGCTCGGCCCGCGCCGTGGCGACGCCGCCCCGATGGTGCTGATCGAGTTCGTGGTCTAGGAGTTCCGGAGCGACGGCGGTGGAGCATCGGCTCAAGCTGACCGTCGCCTATGACGGGTCCCGCGTGTGGGGCTCGCAGCGGCAGGCGGGGCGCGTGACCGTCCAGAGCATTCTGGAGGAGGCGCTCTCGCGGCTTGCTGAAGCCCCGGTGGCGGTTGAGCTGGCCGGGCGGACCGACCGGGGTGTGCATGCGGCGGGCCAGGTGGCCAGTTGTGTCGACATCCGGCCGGAGATGCCGCCAGAGGCGATCCGGCGCGCGCTGGAGCCGAATCTCGGTGACGCGGTCGCGGTGGTCGGGGTCGAGCGGGTTGGTGGCGAGTTTCACGCCCGCTACGATGCGACCTGGCGCGAGTACCGGTACCGGATTTGGACCGGACCGCGCTCGCCGCTGATCGAGCGGCACGCCTGGCACCGGCGAAAGCCGCTGGATGTCGCCGCGATCGCCGACGCGGCCGCGCGGTTGGTGGGGAGGCACGATTTTGCCTCGTTCGTGGCCGGTGGCGAGGGCGTACCCTGGTCGGAGCGGCAGCAGCGCCGACGCGGTACTATTCGCACCGTACGGCACTGCGCGGTACGTGAAGTCGACGCGTGGTGGCCCTCCGGGCCGCTGGCCGGCCAGGGGCTTGAAATCCGCGTGATCGCGGATGGCTTCCTGCCACGCATGGTCCGCGGGTTCGTTGGCGCACTGGGCGAGATCGGCCGTGGCGCCAACGAGCCTGCATGGATCGATCATCTGTTGGAACGGGCAGACCGACGTGTCGGCCCACAATCCGCACCCCCTGAAGGGTTGGTGCTCTGGCGGATCGGGTACGGCGATGCCGTTCCGGATCCAGACCAGCGCGGCGGCGCCTGAGCGGGCGCAGAAGCACGCCGAACAGGAGTTTGACGATGGAACGACGAACGTACTCCGCAAAGCCAAAAGAGGTGCAGCGCGCGTGGTACGTGGTGGACGCTGAGGGCAAGACCCTCGGGCGGCTGGCCACGGCGATCGCGGCGACGCTTCGCGGCAAGCACAAGGCGACTTACACTCCGCACGTCGATGGCGGCGATTTCGTAATCGTGGTCAACGCGGGCAAGGTCAAGGTCTCGGGCAACAAGGAGGCCGACAAGGTCTACTACCGGCACTCCAACTACCCGGGCGGCCTCAAGGCGACGACGCTGAAGGCGATGCGTCAGCGTCATCCCGAGCGGATTCTCGAATCGGCCGTCAAGGGCATGCTGCCGCAGAGCAACCTCGGTCGTCAGCAGCTCAAGAAGCTGAAGCTGTACACCGGCCCCGATCACCCGCATGCCGCTCAGCAGCCGCTGGAGCTGCCGATCGATGATACGGCGGCCCGGTAAGCCGACCGACTGAAGGAGCAACAATGAGCGAAGCAGCGAGCAGTCAGCAGCAGTTCTACTACGGCGTCGGTCGCCGCAAGGCGGCCATCGCGCGTGTGCGCCTCTATCCCGGCGAGGGCAAGATCACCGTCAATGGCAAGCCGAGCCGCGAGTACTTCGGTGGTCGTGAGTTGTACCAGACGACGATGGTCGAGCCGATGCGCGTCACCGGCACCGCCGATCGCTTCGACGTCGTCGTGACGGTCGTCGGCGGTGGCGTGAGTGGCCAGGCCGGCGCGATTCGCCACGGCATCTCGCGGGCGCTGGTCCGGTTCGATGAGGAGCTTCGGCCCCCCCTGAAGCAGGGCAAGTTCCTGACACGCGATGCGCGGGTCAAGGAGCGCAAGAAGGTCGGTCTCAAGCGAGCCCGCAAGGCGCCGCAGTACACGAAGCGCTAGCGCGTTTCGCGCCAACCCGGTACCCGAAGCCACCCC
>CBFGRG010000182.1:0-6648 GCA_965651105.1 uncultured bacterium
ACCGGAAGGTCGAAGGGGACATTGCGGCCGAAACCGAAGCCCTCGGCGGCATCCCAGAACTCGTCGCCGCCGATTTGCATGCCCACCTGGGCCAGCACGACGTTGAGCGACCACATGAGCCCCTCGCGGAGGGTCCACTCGGTGCGACTTTCGTCAGGCCGGTTTTGCTCGACCAGCACGCGGCCGTCGATGACGATTTCGCCGTCGTCCTCGTAAACCTCATCCGGCGAGGAGTAGCCCTTTTCGATGGCTATCGCGGCAGTGACCGTCTTGAAGGTCGAGCCAGGTGTGTAGACACCGAGTGTGGCGCGGGTGACGAGCGGGGCGTCAGGGTTGTCGACCAATGTTTGCCAGTAGGCCTGCGCGCTCGGGTTTTCAGAGGGCGATGATGTGAAGAGCTGGTTGGGATCGTAGGCCGGGCTGCTGGCCATCACGATCACATTGCCGGTTTCGACCTCGATCACCACGACGGCGCCCTTGTGAGAGCTCAGCATGTCCTGCGCGGAGGTCTGGAGATCCGCGTCGAGCGTGAGCTTGAGATGGGATCCCTGCTGCGGCTGGTGCAGCAGGTTGCGCAGGACCCGGGTCAGTGGGTTGTTGCCCGCCTGGCCGCCGAGCACATCTGCGTACGTCGCCTCGAGGCCCGATGAGGCGATCAGGAAGGGCGAGTAGTACCCGCCGACGTAGGCGGTCGCGGGGTTCGGCCAGGTGCGGTAGTAGTGATCGCCATCCTGGATGGTGCCGGCGATGACGGTGCCGTCGCGATCGACGATCTCGCCGCGCTCAGTCTCCAGCGGCGTCAGGACAACGCGTGGGTTGGCGATCGCGTCGGTGCGATCGGCGGTCAGCGCGGTGCGGTAGGCAATGTCGTCCTGGTTGACGACCTGGATGCGGATGAGTTGCACCGAAATGATCGCGATCACGGTCGCGAAGACGAGGGCGGTCCGGATCAGCGATCGGGAGAACGCTGGCATCGCTGGAAGACGCACATAGCTGGCGACGAGCAGGAGCAGCCACGCCGCGCCGAGAATGGACAGCCAGCGGGCGTCGGAAACGTCATCGATGGCATAGAGGCCCCATCCGATGAGTCCGAGGCTGGCGAGTGCGGCAATGACGCGGACGAAGACGGGCATGGCGCCTCCAGGGGAGCGATTCAGTCTATAGGCGCCTTAGACGCGCCTCGGCAATCCGGAAACGTAGAGCAGCATGCCGGCGAGAGCGAAGTTGGTCAGCAACGCGCTGCCGCCGTAGGAAATGAGCGGCAAGGTGATGCCGGTGAGCGGGATGATGCGGGTGACGCCGCCGACGATGATGATGGTCTGGACCGCGATGATCGAGCTGAGCCCAGCCGCGAACAACTGGATGTAGCCGTCCCGCGCCCGGAGCGCGATCGTGAAGCCTCGCACAACGAAGATCAGGTACAGGCAGATGACCGCCAGCGCCCCGAGCAGGCCAAGCTCCTCGCCGATTGCCGAGAAGATGTAGTCGGTTTGGACTTCCGGGATGTACGTCGGCGAGCCATAGCCGAGCCCGACACCGAACACACCACCAGTGGCGAGCGCGTAGTCGGATTGGATGGGTTGGAATCCGACGTTGAGCGGATCCTGCCATGGGTTCAGCCAGTTCTGGACGCGGATGCCGATCCGGTCGAGCGTCAGCCACGCACCGTAGGCAGCAAGCACGAACGAGCCGAGTCCGACGGCCACGTATACGATGCCGCCAGTGGCGATGTAGAGCATGGTCAGGAAGATGCCGAAGAACAGCAGGGCTGACCCGAGGTCGTTGAGCACGATCAGCGTCAACAGGCATGCGGCCCACATCACGCCCATCGGGATCAGGTAGGGGATGGGGGGCAGGGTGAGCGGCCCGACGCGCCAGCCCGAGGCGAGCAGGTCGCGGTTCTCGTCGAGGTAACTGGCGAGAAAGGCAACCAGCGCCAGCTTGACGATTTCGGACGGCTGGATCTGGATCGGGCCGATCTCGATCCACAATTTGGCGCCATAGACCTCGGTGCCAAGGAAGTAGGTCGACATCTGGAGCGCGATCGCCGAGAGGATGATGAGATAGCGGTAGCGTTGCAGCCAGCGGATCAGGCCGATCGGACCAAGCAGCATGGCCACCAGCCACATGATGACCAGGCCGGCCGCCAGGTACATCAGGTGTCGCTGCGCGAGGCCGGCGTAGGCGTCGCTGATCTCCGCGAGGTCGGGTTGGAGACGCTGAATCATCAGCAACCCGAGCAGCGCGATCATCGCCGTGATCGGCAGGATCGTCTGGTCGCCGCGGAACCCGCGCAGGCCGAGGGAGATGCTCATCACCACAACCGCGGCGGCGAAGGCGAGCCCGACCCAAATCTCCGACCACGTCCAGTCGAGCGTTGCCCGTGGCACGAGCACGATGATCGCTGCCCCGATGATGGCGATCATCGCCGGGAACAGGAGCAGCCAGATCTCGGTGCCGCGGAAGGTTGGGCGGAAGCGGGCGGCCATCGATCAGCTGGAGCTGGTGGATCGACCGGCAAGCAGATCGATGAGCGGCTGCTGATCGGGAGGGATCGAGTCGGCATGGGTGGCGATCGCCATCGCCGGCGCGCCCGCGCATCCGTTCTCGCAGTCGCTGAGCTGACCCTTCGCCAGCTCGGCAACCGTTTGCCGGCCCCGCTCGACATTCGCTGCGAGGACCTGCATCACGCTTTCGACGCTCACATCGGCTTCCGCGTCGTGCCAGACGTCGTAATCGGTCACAGTGGCGAGAATGGCGTAGCAGAGCCCGGCCTCGCGTGCGAGCCGCGCCTCGGGCATCGCGGTCATGCCGATGATGTCGGCTCCCCACTGGCGGTAGAGGTTCGATTCGGCACGGGTGGAGAATTGCGGTCCCTCGATGCAGATGTAGGTACCGCCGGTCTCCGGTTCGATACCCGATTGCCGGGCGGCGCTGGCAACGGTCCGCTGGAACGCCGGGCAGAACGGATCCGCCAGCGAGACGTGCGCGACGACGCCATTCTCGAAGAACGTGCGCGGGCGACCTACGGTCCGGTCGACGATTTGGTCGGGGAGCACCATGGTGCCGGGTGCCAGGTGCTCTCGCAGGCTGCCGACGGCGCTGACGCTGAGCAGGTGCGAGACGCCGAGCTGCTTGAGTGCGTGGAGGTTTGCACGGTAGGGAACCTCGCTGGGGCCGAGTCGATGCCCCGGGCCGTGGCGAGGAATGAAGCACACCGAGTTCCCTGCGATGGTGCCGCAGGTGATCGGGCCGCTGGGCGGTCCGTATGGCGTCTGCGGCTGGACCGTATCGATATGTTCGATTCCCGGCAGGTCGTACAGCCCGCTGCCGCCGATGACACCCAGCATTCGTCTGGCCCTTCCATGGTTGTGATAATGGCTCATGGCGTGCACGTACGCACGATTCGTCGATACCAGAGGGTAGTGTACCGTCTGGCCCTGGCATGAATCGTGTGGGGTGACAGGATGGTGCGTGCGCATGCTATACTCTTTTGCGTAAACGCCATCGCCACGGGCGTTTTTCCGTGTGTTCCGAATGCAAACACCGACCAACCGCCCCGAAGCGGGGCAATCCTGAGGAGGCGCCCGAAGCATGGCGTTGCAGAAAGAACAGAAAGACCAGATCGTCGAGTCGTCGCGAACGCACGACAGCGACACCGGCTCGCCGGAAGTCCAGATCGCGATCCTGACCGAGCGCATCAACGGACTCACCGCGCACCTTCGCGAGCATCGGCAGGACCACCACTCGCGTCGCGGCCTCCTGAAGATGGTTGGCCGCCGGCGCCGGCTGCTCGCGTACCTGAGCAAGAACGACGTCGAGCGCTACCGCGCCGTCATCGCCCGTCACGGTCTGCGCCGCTAGTGCCGCGACCGTCGGACGCCGCCAGTATCGGGATATCCAGTGCGGCGGTTTTTGGCTGCGACGAATGTTGATGAGAGGAATGCCCAGGTCCCTCGAGGACGCTGGGCATTCCTCTTTGCGAAAGGAGGAACCGCTCTATTAGCTGGTGGAACGGCTTTGAGGCATTGGGGCAGTGTGAGGCGCTTGCCGCGTCACCCTGGGCCAGTTCCTCAAGACCGGCCGCCGCGACCCTGCAGGTGCGCCACGGGATGGTGGCGCGGATAGCGAATCACACGGCACGAGGTCTGGAGGACCACACATGATTCCCGAACACGTATTGAGTCAGATCACGAGCGTCAGCGCCGATATCAACGGTCGCACGCTGACCCTGGAAACCGGGCGTATCGCCGAGCAGGCCCACGGCGCCGTCGTCGTGCGCTACGGCGATTCGATGATCCTCGCCACCGTGGTGGGTGAGCAGAAAGAGTCAAGCCTGCCGTTCTTCCCGCTCACGGTGGACTACGAAGAGCGAATGTACGCCGCCGGCAAGATCCCTGGCGGATTCATCAAGCGTGAGGGGCGTCCCACTGAGCACGCGACCCTCTCCGCGCGCCTGACCGACCGGCCGATCCGGCCGCTCTTCCCGAAGGGCTACAAGTCGGAGGTGCAGGTGATGATCACCGTGCTCTCCGCCGATCAGGAGAACGACCCGGACATCCTGTCGATCATCGGCGCCTCGGCGGCGCTGTCGATTTCACCGATCCCCTGGGAGGGTCCCGTCGGGGCCGTCCGGATGGGCTTCGTCGATGGTGAGCTGGTGACCAACCCGGTCTACGAGCAGGTCGAATCCGGATCGCTGGACATGGTGATCGCCGGTACCGACGACGCGATCATGATGGTCGAGGGTGAGTCGGCCGAGGTGTCCGAAGACACGCTGCTTGAGGCGATCCGAATCGCCCATGAGCAGATCGGCACGATCGTCGATCTGCAGCGGCAGCTCGTTGAAAAGGCGGGCAAGGAGAAGTGGCCCTTCACGCCGCCTGAGGAGAACGTCGAGCTTCGCGGCGAGATCGAAGCGTTCCTCGGTGACGCGCTGCGCGATGCCGTGCGCAATACCGACAAGGTGATGCGCGTCGAGGCGACCGGTGATCTCGAGCAGCAGGTGATCGATCATTTCACCGAGGTCAACGAGGGCGAGGAGCCCCAGTGGACCGCTGAAGAGGTCGGCAACGTCTTCCAGTCGATGCTCAAGGCGGAAGTGCGCAAGGGCATCGTTGAGGAAGGTATTCGCCCCGACGGTCGCAAGCCGGACGAGATCCGGCCGATTTGGGCCGAAGCCTCCTACCTTCCGCGCGCCCACGGTTCCGCCATCTTCACGCGCGGACAGACGCAGGTACTCACCTCGGTCACGCTCGGCTCGACCGCCGAGGAGCAGCGGCTCGATTCGATCAGCCCCGAGGAAAACAAGCGCTACATCCATCACTACAACTTCCCACCGTACAGTGTCGGCGAGGTGCGCAGGCTGCGCGGTCCGAGCCGGCGCGACATCGGTCACGGCGCGTTGGCCGAGCGGGCACTCGAGGCGGTCATTCCTGACGAGGATTCGTTCCCGTACACGATGCGCCTGGTGTCGGAGGTCGTCAGCTCGAACGGCTCGACGTCGATGGCGAGCGTGTGTGGATCGACGCTGGCGTTGATGGATGCCGGCGTGCCGATCAGCAGCCCGGTCGCCGGCGTGGCGATGGGGCTGGTGATCGACGGCGACTCTGGCAACTTCACCGTGCTGACCGACATCCAGGGTGTCGAGGATGCCTACGGCGACATGGACTTCAAGGTTGCCGGCACGGCCGCCGGTGTGACCGCGATCCAGATGGACATCAAGGTCAAGGGCATCACGGTCGAGATCATGCGCCAGGCGCTGGAGCAGGCCCATACCGGCCGGCAGTTCATCCTTGGCAAGATGCTGGAGGCCCTTGCGGCCCCGCGCGAGGAAATGTCGAAGTTCGCCCCGCGCGTGCACCGCATCAAGATCAACCCCGAGAAGATCGGCGCGGTGATCGGTCCGGGCGGCAAGATGATCCGGTCGATTCAGGACGAGACCGGCACCAAGATCGATATCGAGGATGACGGCTCGGTGTCGATCGCGGCGACCGATGGTCCGGCCGCCGACGAGGCGATCAAGCGGGTCAAGGAGCTGACCGAAGAGTTCGCCCCGCAGAAGGGTGAGATCTTCACCGGCAAGGTTGTCAGCATTCAGCCGTACGGCGCGTTCGTCGAGCTGCGACCGGGCCGTGATGGCCTGGTGCACATCTCCGAGTTGTCGGAGGACCCGGCGATTCGTGTCGAGAAGGTCGAGGACATCGCCAATCTCGGCGACGAGATCACCGTGATGGTGACCGATGTCGCGCCGAACGGAAAGATCAGCCTCTCTCGCCGTGCGGCGTTGACCGGCGTGATGCCGGAGCCGAAGGCGCCGCGCCCGCCGCGAGGTGGTGGTGATCGCCGAGGCGGTGGTGGCGGTCCTCGGGGTGATCGCCGTGGCGGCGGTGGCCCTCGCCGGGACTACTGATCGAGGACTAGCAATCGATTGGGGGACATGCAGCCGTAGCGTCAACTCCTTCGACTCCGGGGCCTGCTATGAACCTCAAGCGCAAGCCGCCACAGGGTCGGCGCGACGGGCGCTGGGGTTCATGCGTGCTGGCGCCGCGCGGCATGACACCTCAGGGCGGGCTATCGGCGGCATCCTCGCTGTTTTCCATCGGGTTGTGAACACCGAGGGGGCGCCGCTACTTGAGGAGATACCGC
>CBFGRG010000183.1:0-6643 GCA_965651105.1 uncultured bacterium
GGTTCGACCCCGACCGCTTTTACGACGACTGGTACTTCACCAGTATCACCAAGTGCTTCCCGGGCAAGGCGGCCTCCGGCAACGGCGACCGCGCCCCCTCGGGCAAGGAGCGCGCGCTCTGCCGCCCACACCTCGACGCCGAGCTGGAGCTGATCCGGCCGCCGCTGATCGTGACGATGGGTCGTCTCGCCGCCGAAGCGGTCATCCCCGGCGCGCGAGCGCTTTCGCTGAAGGATCTCGTCGGCTCGGTGAGAATGGTGGAGATGACGCACGGCGAGGTGCCGATCGTGCCGCTGCCCCACCCGTCCGGTGTCGGCCGGTGGCTCAACGATCCGGACAACCGCGCGCTCGTCGATCAGGCGATGGACGAGCTGGCCACCCTGCGACCGGTGGCCGTCTGATGCCCCGCTCGATCCTCGACCGGCCGGCCCCACCGGCGGATCGCCGCGTTCGGTACGGAGACAACCCACTCCAGTTTGCCGACCTGCGCCTGCCAGGCGGCGACGGGCCGCATCCGTGCGCGATCGCGATCCACGGCGGGTTCTGGCGCAACCGCTACGACCTGATCTACCTGGGACACCTGTGTGCGGCGCTGGCGGATCGAGGCATCGCGACGTGGAACATCGAGTACCGGCGGGCCGGTGACCCAGGCGGCGGCTGGCCGGGGACGTTTCACGACGTCATCGCGGCCTCCCGGTACCTGTTCGACCACGCCGCCGAGCTCGGCATCGACCCGAAGCGGGTGATCACACTCGGGCACTCGGCCGGCGGGCATCTCGCGAACTGGCTGGCAAGCCTCCTCAACGTTCCGAAGGGGAGCGACATCGCCGCCGAGGCGCTGCCACTGCGAGGCGTGGTACCGCTGGCCGGGGTGCTGGACCTGGAGCGCTGCTGGGAGCTGGGGCTGAGCGATGACGCGGTAGGGGGCTTCCTCGGCGGAACGCCGGAAGAGGTGCCGGAGCGCTACGCGGCCGCGTCGCCGGTCGCGCTGGTCCCCTCCCACGCCCCGCACCTGCTGCTGCACGGGACGTGGGACGAAAACGTGCCGATCGAGCTGAGCGAGCGCTACCAGCAGGCGGCGACGGCCGCGGATGGACGGTCGGCGCTGCTGGCGCTGCCCCGCGCCGATCACTTCGACGTGGTCGATCCCGAGTCGCCCGCCTGGCCGGCGATCGAGGACGCGATCGTCCGCCTCATCGGCACCTGAGAGCAAGAATTCGCCTCGGGAACTGGCAGCGCAACCACCACAGCGGATGTCTGGACGCCCCCCGCCCCCGTCCTCTCCACCAACGTTCCGCGGCAATGTCAATCTTCGCGATCGGGGATCGGCACCGGTGTCTCGGGCGGACCGAAAATCGTGTCTTCGTCCTCGGCGGCGAAGACGTGGAGCCCGAGGCGCGCCGAGATCTCCTCGCACACCTTGACCCCCCGCACGCTGTTCCCGTAGGCATCCAGGCCCGGTGAGTACACGCCGATGCCCAGCTTCCCCGGCACGACCGCCATGATGCCGCCGCTGACACCGCTCTTGGCGGGGATGCCAACCCGATAGGCCCACTGACCGGCGAAGTTGTACATGCCGCACATGTGCATCACGCTCAGGACATCCCTGGCGTAGCGACGTGTGAGCGCCCGCTCGCCGGTGGCGGGATTCACCCCGCCGTTCGCCAGCGTCGCGGCCATCAACGCGAGCTCGCGGGCGGTCACCTTCACCGAGCACTGGCGCAGGTACATGGCGAGGTTTTCCTCGACATCCTGCCCGAGCATGCCGAAGCTTCGCATCAGGTAGGAGATCGCGCGGTTGCGGTCGGCCGAGGAGATTTCCCGCTCGAAGGTGTCGTCATCGACAACCAGGTCGTCGTTTCCGGCGTATCGCCGCAACGACCCGAGAATATGATCGAGGTCACGGGCCGTATCACCCGTGCGAACGAGGTCCGTGGTGACCAGCGCGCCGGCATTGACCATCGGGTTGTGGGGCCGGTTGTACCGCTCGTCGAAGACAATGGAGACCGAGTTGAACTGGTCGCCGGTTGGCTCCACGCCGACGCGCTCGAGCACCCGCTCGCGCCCGTGGGTCTCCAGCGCCATCCCGTAGACGAAAACCTTCGAGATGGACTGGAGCGCGAACGGCAAATCCTGATCGCCGGCACAGCGGACCTGCCCGTCCATGGTCGCCAGGCAGATCGCGAACCGCTCGTGCTCCGGATCGATCACCACCGGCTTCTGGTAGCCGACGCCTGACGTGTAGTAGGACGCCACCTCGTCGCCATACAGCGGCAGGTGGCGCCGGTAGAGCTCGTCCAGACGATCGCCGACACGCTGAACCTGCTGGCTCGGCAACTGGATCGCCGGGCCGCGCTCTTCCTCACTCATGAACGCACCCTACACGGTGATGAAGCGGCCGACGACCTCCTCGGCGCGCACATCTGCCAGGCAGTCGTTGAACAGCCGGTAGTAGGCCAGCTCCTCGCGGTTTCGCAGGGGTGGCTCGACCTGATCCCGCTCGTCGGCAAACTCGGCGGCGGTGACGGATTCCGTGACGGCGTCCTGGATCGCGGTGATCGCGCCGGAGCCGTCCCCGAACTGCGCCTTCTTGCGCCAGAGCACATCTTCCGGCAGCCAGCCGTCGAATGCCTCACGCAATAGCCGCTTCTCGGGCTCGCCCGCATTCGTCAGCTTCCATTCGGCCGGAATCGAGAACCCAACCTCGATCATCTCCTTCGCGACGAAGGGCATCCGCGCCACCAGCCCGTGCCGGGCCGTGGTGCGATCGACGCGCTGGAATCCGATGTTGTGCCCCTCTTCGAGCCCCTGGATCAGCTCCTGCTGGAAGGCGTCGGCATCATCGATCTCCTCGAAATGGGCATACCCGCCGAAGATCTCGTCGGCGCCCTCGCCACTGAGCACGACATCGACATGCCGTGACGCCAGCTCGGCGATCATGTCGTTGGCCACGGCGCTGCGCACCAGCGAGGGATCGAAGCTTTCGAGGCAGCGGACGACATCGGTCAGCCGATCGAGCGCATCGTCGGTCAGATAGGTGAGCTCGTGGTGGTCCGTGCCGAGGTAGTCGGCGACCTCGCGCGCGGCTTCGAGGTCCGGCGCGCCCTCGACCCCGACCGCGAAGGTCTTCAGTGTCCGGCCGCGCTCGCGGTAGACCCGGCTGGCGATCGCGGTGATCAGGCTCGAGTCGAGCCCGCCCGAAAGGAAAGCGCCGATCTCGCCGTCACCGCGCATCTGCGTTTGCACACTCCGGACAAGCACCTCGCGGATCTCTTCGCGGACACGGTCCACCGACACGGTATCCGGGGAAGGCGATGTCGCCAGCGCGCGCGGCACCGCGTGGGCGAAGCGCTCCAGCCCGCGCTCGGGCGTCCAGATGTGTCCCGGCGGGAACCATGCCACGTCGGGGAGCCAGGTATCGTCGAAGGCGGCCAGCTCGGAGGCGAACAGCGTGGTGTCGCCCTGTTGCGCCCAGTAGAGCGGCCTGATGCCAAGGGGATCGCGGGCAACGATGAACCGGCCGTCCTGACCGGCGATCGCCAGCGCGAAGACGCCGTCGAGCGCGGCGAATCCCTCCGGCCCCTTCAGCATGAACCAGCGCAGCGCCAGATCGAGCCCCGGAGGAACGACCGGCCCCTCGTCCTCGATGCCGAAGAGCTCGCCGTCGGCGGCCATGCGCAGGTCTCGCGCGCCACGCAGTGTGGCCGGCTCGCCGGGACGCATGCGCTCGCCCAGCCAGGCGTCGCCGATGGTCGTGCTCGCCGCGCCACCGGCGCCACGGTGGGCAAGTCGGTCGAGCATCCGGTTCGGCGTATCTGGGTCAATCGGTCCGTGGCTGGCGACAATACCGCTCATTGAAAAAGTGACTCCTTACGGGAGTGTCGGCGCGCCTTCGCGCGCGCCAGGGTGAGGCGACCTCGTGGGTCACCTGACATCATGCCACAGGCATCGCACATGCCCTGCCAGCGGTGATACCGAAGATCGGGAACGGCATCGCGTCGATCAGACAGCGACGGACGCTGCCTCGTGGGCGCGGCGCATGGCGACGTGGGTCGCGATCTCGGCCAGCATCGCATCGGCCCGTGCGAGGGTACGCTCGTCGGTGATCGTGTCAGCGTCGTCGAACGCGTCGCGGGAGACAGTGACCACAGTTGGCACGAGACTGCCGCGCATACTCCGGATCGACGTTTGCAGCGTGTTGACGGCATTGATCGCGCTCGGCCCGCCGTAGGACGCCAGCCCGACCGGCTTGCCGTCGAAGTGGCTGCCCGGCTCGCCCCTGCCGGCGTACAGCGAATCGAGCACGTTCTTGATCGCGCCGGACATCGAGCCGTGGTACGTCGGCGAGCAGATCAGGTAGGCGTCGGCCCCGGCCACCTGCTCGATCAGGTGCTGCAGCGCCTCCGGCTGCGCATCGAGTGGAATGTCGTCGTTGTAGATGGGTAGCGCGAGCTCGTGAACGCTGACGATCTCGACATCGAAACCATGCGCGGCGGCGGTGGCGAGGATCGCCCGCATCGCCTGAAGCGTGCGGGAGGTCGCGCGGACGCTGCCGCCGATGGCGAGCAGGCGGATCGGTCGCTGGTGGTCAGAAAGCATCGGAAAGGGTCCCTCGGAGTATGAAACACGACATCTGCTTCCAAAAGTATAGCGATAAACACCCAAGAACAGCGCAGCCACCCGTAGCGGCGACTTGGCGGCGCACCCAAACCCCGCCCGTGACGGCGCAGCAGCCGCCAATGTCGCCTTCGTCAGGTTCGACCGATGGGAAGGCGACGCTGACCGCTACGAACCACGTCCTCACCGCGCGATGGATGCGCCACGACGGCGCTGTCACCCCACTTTAAAACTTCGGCTGCTCGGTGGCTTCGACCGGATCGGCCCCGACAAGAAAGTCGAAATCACACCCCTGTGGCGCCTGGGTGACGTGGTCGAGGTACAGCCGGCCGTATCCGCGCGTGAACGCCGGCTCCGGGGGTCGCCACGACTCCCGCCGCCGCTCCAGCTCTGCCTCGTCGACGTGCAGGTGGATACGCCGGTTCGGCACGTCCAGTTCGATCTCGTCACCATCCCGCACCAGCGCCAGCGGGCCGCCGACCGCGCTCTCCGGCGCGACGTGCAGCACGATCGTGCCGAAGGCGGTGCCGCTCATGCGGGCGTCGGAGATCCGCACCATGTCGCGCACCCCCTCCTTCAACAGCTTTCCGGGCACCGGGAAGTTCCCCACCTCCGGCATGCCGGGACCGCCCACCGGCCCGACATGCTGCAACACCAGCACATCGGCCGGCGTGACGTCGAGGTCGGGCGAGTCGATCCGCGCACGAAGGTCATTCATGTCACGGAAGACGACGGCGCGTCCCCGGTGGGTCAACAGCTCGGGCGTGGCGGCGGCGTGCTTGATCACCGCGCCGTCGGGGGCGAGGTTGCCGCGCAGCACCGATGTCCCACCCTCTGGCTGGATCGGGTCATCGAGGGTCCTGATGATATCGGCATCCTCGATCCTGGCGTCGGCGACGTTCTCGGCCAGCGTCCGGCCGGTGACGGTCATGGCCTCGCCGTGCAGCAGCGGCAGGAGCTGTTTCATCACCGCGGGGATACCGCCCGCCTCGAAGAGATCCTCCATCTGGTACGTTCCGGCCGGGCGCATGTTGGCGATCAGCGGCGTGCGCCGGCTGATCTCGTCGAACAGCTCCAGCGGCAGGTCGATACCAAGCCGCCCCGCGACGGCGGGCAGGTGGACGATGGCGTTGGTGCTGCCCCCCAGCGCGCTGAGCAGCGTGATCGCGTTCTCGAACGCCTCCCGGGTCATGATCGACGACGGACGAACGCCCTCCCGGGCGAGATCGACGATCCGCCGGCCAGCGGCCGTGGCCAGGCGACGGCGACGCATGTCCGGCGCGGGGATGGCGCCGTTGCCGGGCATGGCGATGCCCAGCGCCTCGATCAGCGAGTTCATCGTCGAGGCGGTGCCCATCACCATGCAGTGCCCGACGCTGCGGACGATCCCGTCCTCGATCGCCTTGTAGGTCGCGTCGTCGAGCGTGCCGGCGCGGTTCTCGGCGGTGAGACGGCGGCAATCGGTGCAGGCGCCGAGCGTCTGTCCACGAAAGTGACCGTTGAGCATCGGCCCGCCGCTGACAACGATGGCTGGCAAATCGGCACTGGCGAGCCCCATCAGCGCCGCGGGGGTCGTCTTGTCGCAGTTCACGAGCAGGATCACGCCATCGAGCGGCTGGGCGCGGATCATCTCCTCGGTATCCATCGCGGCGAGGTTGCGATGGAGCATCGAGGTTGGGCTAAGGAAGATCTCCCCGAGAGAGATCGTCGGGAATTCGAGCGGAAAGCCGCCGGCCTGCCAGACGCCGCGCTTCACCGCCTCGGCGAGGTCGGTCAGGTTGGCGTTGCAGTTGTTGAGCTCGCTGGCGGTGTTGCAGATACCGATCACCGGGCGGGCCATGTCGGTGTCGTCGAACCCCATCGCCTTCGTGAAGGCACGATGGGTGAACCCCGCCACACCACTCTCGCCGAAGAACGTCCCGCTGCGGCTCTTCGCTTCCTCATTCGTCATGAAGTCCCCCTGCCGCCGTCTGCTGCGGTGCCGTAGTGCCGCCCCTGTGGCGGCCGTGCTTCGCTAGCCGCCACA
>CBFGRG010000184.1:0-6625 GCA_965651105.1 uncultured bacterium
CGATACCATCGCGGGCTGTTTGGCGTTCGCAGATTTCGCTGGTTAGTACAGCTCGGAGGCGACGTCGCGGAAGCGATCGTACTTGCTCGGGGCATTTGTGTTCTGGTTGCCAGGGCCGACCCCTGACTCCCACCAGTTCGGCATCTGGTTGCCGATCTGGCCAAGCTCGGTCTTCGTGTAGATCAGGCCGTCACGCTCCATCACCGAGAGCTCGTACTCGTGGCTCATCGTGATCGCGTCGACCGGGCAGACCTGCGAGCAGAGCCCGCAGAACATGCAGCGTCCGGCCTTGAGGACGAACTCGCCCAGCTCCCGGTCGCCTTCCTCCGAGGGGACGACGTTCATTTCCAGGCAGCTCGTCGGGCAGATGCGCGCGCACAGCCCGCAGGCCACGCAGAGCGGTTCGTTGGTCTCCGGATCGGTCCGGAGCGACGGCAGCCCGCGGAAGCGGGGCGCCATCGGGCGCTTGACTTCGGGATACTCGATTGTGACCTTGGGACTCACCATCCGCTTGAGGGTGATCCCGAATCCCTTGACTTCATCGAACATTGTTGCCTCTTTCGTGTCCGCGTATCACGCCTGCGACGGGTTGAGCACGACGGGGTTCAGACCGTTCGAGCGGTCGAGCACCTCAGGACCCGCTTCGCCCGGCGAGGTCACCGGCGTCGAGACGCCGCCGCGTTCGAGGTAGGCGTAGGAGATGCCGAGATACCCCGGTACGATGGTCGCAATCTCGCGCATGACGTGCGACGGATGCCCGTAGTCCATCATGTAGCCGAACCGGCTGGAAAGATTGGCCAGCAGGTCGAGCGTGGATTGCGATTCGCCCATCGCCGGTACCGCCGACCGCAGCCGCTGCACGACCCGGTCGAACGAGGTGAACGTGCCGTCCTTCTCGAGGTTGGCCGACACTGGCAGGACGATGTCCGCGATCGCGGTCAGCGGTGAATGGTAGGAATCGGCAACCACGAGGAAATCGAGCTTCTGAAGCGCTTCGAACAGGCGGCGGTTCGGGAAGAACGACCGCGTGCGCGGTCCGCCCTCGACCCACATCGCCTTGATCTGGCCGCGCTCGATGGCCTCGACCATCCGGTCGATCCCGATGCCCGGCTCGGTCGGCAGCGCCTTCTTCTGGACGTAGCCGTTGCTGGTGGCGACGCCGCCGGCCCAGCGGGACTGCCAGACCTGCTCGAAGGTCGCGCGCGCCTTCGCGTCGGTGATCGGCTGGCCGCCAGGCAGCATGTCCGGCAGCAGCCCCATATCGGTGGTTCCCTGGTAGTTCGCGTTGCCGCGCGGGCTGGCCACGCCGCCGCCGGCCCTGCCCAGGTTGCCGGTGAGGATCGACAGATTGGTGCAGGCCTCGGCGATCTGCTTCGCGTCGGGGTAGTCGGCCGCGGCGGTCACGTTGTAATCGTGCGCGACGGTGTGAACGACCGACCCGACGAGCTCGCCTGGCGCCGATGCCAGCGGGGTCTCCTGAAGGTGCCCGGTGACGAAGAGACGGGCGGTGGCGACGATGTCGTCCCGACTCACGCCGGTGGCACTCTCGACCTCGTTGAGGTCGATGCCCTTCAGGCGCTGGACCAGCTCGGTGACGTTCGCGTCACCCGGCTGCTGGATGCCGAGCGCCACGATCGCCGCCGAGACGGCATCGACGACCTGCGCCGTCGTGCCCGGATTCGGCTTCAGCCAGATCGCGGCGCGGTCGCACAGCAGGTAGTGCTCGGTCGAGACCACGGCGATGCGCGCTTCGCGATAGAGCCGGGAGTGGTTGATCCAGTAGGAGAAGACCGGCGATGCCTCGAACACCGACGGGCCGACGACCATCACGTTTTGGACGTCCGTGAAGTATTCGAGCTGGCTGTTGGTGTTGGCCGTCTGGACGCCCAGCGCGGCGCGAACGGCCTGCTCCACGTCGATCTGCCGCGGCGAGAGAAGCCGGTCGACGTTGTTGGACTGCATGACCGCGCGGCTGAACTGCTGCAGCGCGTAGGCTTCCTCGTTGGTGTTTTCGCCGGACGCGAGGGCTGCGAACGACGAGCCCTGGTAGTGAGCGAGCTGCTCGGCCGTCTGCTCGATCGCCTCGTCGATGTCGAGCTCATAGGTACGGCCGTCGCTGGCCTTCATCGACGCGTGGAAGATGCGGTCCGGACCCTGGACGACCTCATGGCCCCAGCGGCCCGCTTCGCAGGTGTACCCACGATTCAGCCCGCGCTCCCAGAGGTGGGTGGTGCGTCGCACGAGTCCCTTGTGCGATTCGATGTTGAGCGTGCAGCCGACGTCGCAGAACCCGCAGATCGTCTCGGTGGAGTCGAGCTCCCACGGGTGATGGCCGAAGTGCCGGTCAGTCAGCGCGCCGACCGGGCAAACCGCGATGCACATGCCGCAGTTGGTGCAGGTGTTTTCTTCGAGCGAGCGGCCGAATGCGGTGGTGATGGTCGCTTCGAGTGCCCGGTTGGACTGCTCGATCGCGGTCACGCCGATCATCTCGTCGCACACCCGCGTGCAGCGGTTGCACATGATGCAGCGGTCCCACTTGTAATCGATGGTGCCGCTGAAGTGCTCGTAGGGCTGTGCCAGCTTGGGGCGCCGGTACGGGTTGGCGGTGATGTTGTGCAGGTAGGTGTTGTCCTGCAGATAGCACTCGCCCGACTTGTCGCAGGTGGGGCAGTCGAGGGCGTGGTCGATAAGGTACATCTGGAAGTTGAACTGGCGGCCGTGCATCACCTCGGGCGAATGGGTGAGCACCTCCATGCCGTCCCGGAATTGGGCGGAGCAGGACGTGTCCATGCCGCCGCGCTTGCCGAGGATTTCGACCGTGCAGACGCGGCACGAGCCCCATGGGCGAAGGAGCGGCTGGTAGCACATGTTTGGGATATCGATTCCCGCCGCCTTCGCGGCGAGGAGGATCGTCGTGCCGCTCGGGACGGTGACTTCCTGACCGTTGATGGTCCCGGTCACCGTTTGCTGCTGGGTTGCTGCCACCATAGTGCCTGCGATGCCTCCGTTTGCCGGCGTACCCCGCGCGTCGTCGCGCGGATGGGCGAGGTGATTTCCATCACGATTCGAAGCGGGCGCCATAGCCGCGGCTCGCTCCGAAACCCCGCGCATCTGGTTGTCAACTCACGCGCCTGCCCGGGCCGATTTTGGCCCGCCACAGTCATCAGGATGGTAGCACAGATGTCCGGATGAACCCTGAATTCCCCCACCATGTTCAGGCAAGCGGGAAGCACTCCGTCGTGCCGGCGACGTGCATGGAATCGGAGCTCGACCGAGGGGCGCTTCCATTGCTTCGTTGTGCACAGTGCACAATGGAACCCATTCGCCCTCGTATGCCCGCCACCCACATGTGCCGCAACGGCGCAGGTTGGACCAAACTTGCTATTGTTCTCGTGTCAGAACAGGCTATTCTTGCTCTCGTGATGCGACGTTCGTGCGTCACGACCACCATCTGGATGTCCGGGAGAACGTCAGTGCCAGCAACCGCAACCGAACGCACCTATCGCACCGTGATTGGGCTCGAGGTCCATGCGCAAATCCTGACCGAGTCCAAAATGTTCTGCTCGTGCTCGGCGAGCTACGCCGACGCGGCGCCGAACACCCATGTCTGCCCGGTGTGTCTCGGTCTGCCGGGTGCGCTGCCGGTGACCAATCGGGTCGCGATCGAAGCGGTGGTACGGACGGGACTGGCGCTGGGCTGCACGATCGCCAGTGACTCCCGCATGGATCGGAAGAACTACTTCTATCCGGACCTGCCCAAGGGCTACCAGATTTCACAGTACGACCTGCCGCTGTGCAGCGACGGCGCGCTCACGTTCGAGGTCGATGGCCAGCAGCGAACTGCCGGCATCACCCGGGTGCACATCGAGGAAGACACCGGTCGCCTCGTGCACGACCAGTCCGATACCGGCGACAGCCTGGTGGACCTCAACCGCTCCGGCGTGCCGCTGATGGAGATCGTCGGCGAGCCGGATCTCACCTCTCCGGAGGAGGCGCGCGAGTATCTCGTGGCGCTGCGGCAGATCCTCCGCTACATCGGCGCCTCCACCGGAAATATGGAGGAAGGCGCGTTCCGGTGCGACGCGAACGTTTCGATTTGGTCGGAAGATGGCGAGTTCGTCGGCCCGAAGGTCGAGATCAAGAACATGAACTCGTTCCGGGCGGTCGAGCGTGCGTTGCGCTTCGAGGAGCAGCGACAGCGAGCCGCCGCCGACAGCGGCGAGGAGCTGGTGCAGGAGACGCGCGGCTGGGATGAAGCGCAGGGCGTGACCCTGTCCCAGCGAACGAAAGAGCAGGCTCACGACTACCGGTACTTCCCGGAGCCGGACCTGCCCCCGCTGCATCTCGACGAGGCGTGGATCGAAGAGATTCGGGCGAGCCTGCCGGTGCTTCCGGCGGAGCGCCGCCGGCACCTGATCGAGACGCTCGGCATCCCGGCGGGCGATGCCAGCCTGCTCACCGCCGAGCGAGCGATCGCCGACACCTATGACGAGGTAGTCGCCGGAACCGACACGCGGTTTCAGAAGGCTGCCGCCAACTGGATGGTGAACGATATCGGTGGACTGGCCCGCTCCCGCGGGCTGGCCACCGACGAGCTGCCGCTTACCGGCGCGCAGATACGCAACCTGGTGGAGGGTGTCGAGAGCGGAAAGCTCACCGCCCGTGCCGCCAAGGACCTTCTCCCGCAGATCGACGGCACCGAAATGCCGATGGAGGCGGCCGCACGCCTCAACCTCCTTTCACTCGACGACGACGATGTCGTGACCCGCGCCGCAGCGGAAGCGATCGAGGCGAACCCTGCCGTGGTGCAGGACTACCTCGGTGGCAAGAAAGCTGCTGTCGGACGCCTCATTGGCGAGACGATGAAGCGAACCGGCGGCCGGGCGAGACCGGATGCCGTACGCGCGGCGCTCCAGTCCTTGCTCGACGACATCGAGCGTTCGTAGGGTCGCTGGCCACCAGGTAACGGCCAGCCACCGAGAGAGTTCTTTTCTGGAAGGAAATAGGCATTATGGCGACGGCCGAAGCGGTCGAGATCGAGATCGCCCAGGAGTTGCACGCTCCGAAAGACGACCTGTACGAAGTGGCGGTGCGCCAGTTTGGTATCGCAGCCGATGTGATCCAGCTGGAAGACAGCATTCGCGGCGTGCTCGGTCACTGCCAGCGCGAGCTGACGGTGAACTTCCCGGTCGAGATGGACGATGGGTCGGTGCAGATCTTCACCGGCTACCGCGTGCAGCACAACAGCGGCCCGGGTCCCACCAAGGGCGGCATCCGGTATCACCAGAGCGTGACCCGCAACGAGGTCAAGGCGCTGGCGATGTGGATGACGTGGAAATGCGCCGTGGTGGGGCTGCCATTCGGTGGCGCCAAGGGTGGCGTGCAGGTCAATCCGAAGCTGCTCTCGATGAATGAGCTCCAGAACCTGACTCGGCGGTACACCACCGAGATTCAGCCGCTGATCGGCCCGAATCGCGATATCCCCGCACCAGACGTCAACACCGACTCCCAGGTGATGGCGTGGCTGATGGATACCTATTCGATGAACGTCGGGTATTCCGAGCGCGGCATCACCACCGGCAAGCCGCTGGTGCTTGGGGGCTCCGAAGGGCGCGAGGAGGCGACCGGACGGGGCGTGGTGTTTGCGATCGAGGAGGCTGCCCGCCATCTTGATCTCGATCTCGCCAGCGCGCGAACGGCGATTCAGGGGTTTGGCAACGTCGGCGCCATCGCCGGACGCCTGATGCAGGAGCGAAACCGCTCTCCGATCGTCGCGGTGAGCGATTCGAGCGGTGCCATCTACAACCCGAACGGACTCAACCTGGAGCGGGTCGCGCTCCACAAGGAGCGCACAGGCTCCGTCCAGGGATTCCGGGAGGCGGAGAACATCTCGAACGAGGCACTGCTCGAGCTTCCCTGCGACATCCTGGTCCCGTCGGCGCTCGAAGGCGTGATTACCGCTCGAAACGCGAACCGCATCCAGGCGAAGATCATCGCCGAAGGGGCGAACGGTCCGACGACCCCCGAGGCCGACGACATCCTCTACGACCGCGGTATCCTGCTCATCCCGGATATCCTCGCCAACGCCGGCGGCGTGACGGTCTCATATTTCGAATGGGTACAGGCGCTCCAGGCGTTCCCGTGGACCCTTGATCAGGTGAACGAGCGCCTGCGTCAGGTGATGCAGAAGTCGTTCGCCGAAGTCACCGGCAAGTCGCAACGCTACGGCGTGCACATGCGGACAGCGGCACTGGTCCATGCGATCGAGCGGGTGGCCGAATTCGTTCGCGTCCGGGGCATCTATCCGTAGCCCTGACGGCGGCGACGAAATCCCGCGTCCACCGTTGAGAAACCCTCGCCGTCATGAACGTTGGCTTGGTAACGCTGTTCCCTGCGCCCGGCGTGCCGCCCGGATCCCGTAGTGGCCAGCGACGAGGCGGCCCCGAATTCCGGGACCGCCTCCTTGTCACCCGTCGGTCAACATCCGCTTGAGGGCTTCTTCCTCGTCGGTGCGAGCGACGATGATCAGCTCGTCCCCAGGCAGGATCTCGGTCGATGGCAGGGCCATCACCGGAGTGGGCCCCCGAATGATTGCGGCGATGACACAGTGGACGGGGAACTCGAC